>NZAZ01000111.1 GCA_002686255.1 Rhodospirillaceae bacterium | reverse complement strand
CCGTCAAATCAAAACGCGCCATATCAAAACTCCTTTCTAAAGAGGCTTGAATCACATTTCAGCGCGTTTGGGAATCCTGTTTATGGGTATGTGGCCTAGTCTTCGACAGCCGTCAGGCGATCTCCACCCGCGGGTCGAAATCGACGTCGGGCATGGCTTCGTCTTCGTCGCCCCTGCCCGGCAGCCGCTGGATATGCTCGCGGATGTCGGTCAGCTCGATGAAGGCGTCGGCCTGGCGGCGCAGTTCGTCGGCGATCATCGGCGGCTGGGAATGCATGGTGCTGACCACCGAAACCCGCAACCCCTTGCGCTGCACCGCTTCGACCAGGCGGCGGAAGTCCCCGTCGCCGGAAAAGATCACCGCATGATCGAGGTTTTCCGACATCTGCAGGACGTCGACCGCCAGCTCGATGTCCATGTTGCCCTTGATCTTGCGCCGTCCCGAGGAATCGGTGAATTCCTTGGTCGGCTTGGTGACCATGGTGTAGCCGTTATAGTCCAGCCAATCGACCAGGGGGCGGATCGGGGAGTATTCCTGATCTTCCATAAGGGCGGTGTAATAGAAGGCCCGGATCAGGCGGCCCTGGGCGGCGAAATATTCGAGCAGGCGCTTGTAGTCGATATCGAAGTCAAGCCCCTTGGCCGCCGCGTAAAAGTTTGATCCGTCAATGAAAAGAGCGAAACGCTCTTGAGGAAAAATAGTCATAAGCTAAAGTCCTTTCGTTGAAATTCTTGCATCGGGGAGAAATCTTTTTCCCAACGCCCGACGTCCCCGGAAAACAAAAATCGCAAAAAGGCGAACCCGGTGGACGCGCCGGATTTATGCGGCAATACTGCCCGGCTCTTTAGTATTTGGGGTTAAATCTCCGACAAGCAAGGATGAATTTGAGGGAAACCCGTTTTGATACTCATCGGCATCGGCGCCAATCTAGCGTCACCCGTCTACGGCGAACCGCGCGCCACCTGTGGCGCCGCCCTGGCCGCCCTGGCCGAAGGCGGGCTGACCATCGCGCAACGCTCGCGGTGGTACAAATGCGCCCCCGTCCCGGCATCGGACCAGCCCTGGTTCGTCAACGCCGTCGTCCGCGTCAAGACCGCGCTGGATCCGGATCAGCTCATCGCCGTGCTGCTGCAAACGGAGGAATCATTCGGACGCCGGCGGGTGGAGGAAAACGCCCCCAGGATCCTCGACCTGGACCTGCTGGCCTATGGGGAAACGGTGATCGGCGGCGAGGGGCCCGATGACGGCGGCGCGGCGGAAACCACCGTGCCGCATCCGCGCCTGCACGAACGCGCTTTCGTCCTGTTGCCGCTCAGGGACGTGGCGCCGGACTGGCGGCACCCGGTTTCAGGCCAGGGCGTCCACGCCCTGATCGAGGCCCTGCCGCCGGGCCAGCAGACGGAGGTTATGGCCGATGCCGGCGGCGCCTACGGCAGCGAATGGCGCCAACCCCGGAACGCCGACGACGGTCGCCAAGACAGTCAAGGCAGGGTTGACAGGGACGGCAAATGAAAAGGGCCGCAAGGGGCCGCCGGTTTTTCGTCCCGATCAATGTTCGCAACTGATTTTTTTGGCTTTTTTTGGCATTTGACTTGCCTTACGGGTCCTTAAAAAATATATAAACGGCGCCTTATCGATTTCGTCGTTTTTGGTCATTTTTCACGGAGCAGCCCCCATGGCACGAGTAACGGTCGAAGATTGCGTCACCAAGATTCCCAACCGCTTCGAACTGGTGATGATCGCCTCACAGCGCGCCCGCAACATTTCCTCCGGCGCGGCGCTGGAGGTCGAGCGCGACAACGACAAGAACCCGGTCGTCGCGCTGCGTGAAGTCGCCGAGGAACATGTCGATCACAAAGAGCTCGAGGAAGCCCTGATCAAGGGGCTGCAGAAATTCGTCGAAATGGACGAACCGGAAGACGACGAGGTTGACCTGATCGCTATCCAGCAGGAGCTTACCGCCGGAGAGGACGAGGCGACAACGGATGCCGCCGCCAAGGCGGAAGAGCCTGGCGACGAAGACCAGGCGGCGGCCATGGACATGGCCGGCGACGTCACCGCCGAAGACGAGAAGCCCGGGGACGGCGACAAAGAGGCCTAGACAAAGGTGTTTGCATGTGGCGGCGAAATGGGATTGTCAGATTTGAACGCCGCCCGGCCTGTGCCGTTTCAGCGTCACTCCTGATCGCTGCCGAGCGTCCCGGCGCCCCCGGCGCCCCCGGACGAGGGAGCCGGCGATGATCCGCCAATTCGAATTGGTCGAGCGGGTCAAGGGATACGACCCGTCGGCCGACGAAAAGACGCTCAACCGCGCCTACGTGTTCGCCATGAAGGCGCACGGCTCGCAGACCCGGGCCTCGGGCGGTCCCTATTTTTCCCACCCCCTGGAAGTCGCCGGCATCCTGACCGATTACAAGGTCGATTCGGCGTCCATCATCACCGCCCTCCTGCACGACACCATCGAGGACACGGACACCACGCTGAAGGAAATCAGGAAAGCCTTCGGCAAGGAAGTGGCGCGCCTGGTCGACGGCGTGACCAAGCTGACGCGCATCGAGTTCCAGTCCGATCAGGCCAAGCAGGCGGAGAACTTCCGTAAATTCGTCCTCGCCATGTCCGAGGACATCCGGGTCCTGCTGGTTAAGTTGGCCGACCGGCTGCACAACATGCGAACCCTTCATTACATCGACAATCCGGAAAAACGCCGCCGCATCGCCATGGAAACCATGGACATCTACGCGCCGCTGTCGGAGCGCATCGGCATCCAGGGCATGAAAAGCGAGCTCGAGGACCTGGCGTTCCAGGAACTGAACCCGGATGCCCGAAAATCGATCCTCAAAAGGCTCGAATTCCTGCGCGAGAAGGGCGGCGACATCGTGCCGCGCATCATCATGGAATTGGAAAAGACGCTTGCCGACAACGGCATCAAGGCCAGCATTTCGGGGCGCGAAAAGACCCCCTATTCGGTGTGGGACAAAATGCAGCACAACGATGTCGGCTTCGAGCAGCTTTCCGACATCATGGCCTTTCGGGTGGTGGTCGATACCGTCGAGGACTGCTACCGCGCCTTGGGCGTCGCCCACGGCGCCTATCCGGTGGTCCCCGACCGTTTCAAGGACTACATCTCGACGCCGAAGCCGAACGGCTACCAGTCGCTGCACACCGGCGTTTTCGGACCCGAACGCCAGCGCATCGAGATGCAAATCCGCACCGCCGAGATGCACGACGTGGCCGAACACGGCCTGGCGGCGCATTGGAACTACAAGCAGGGAACCGTCGAGACCGAAGGCCTTCAATACCGCTGGTTGCGCGAGCTCCTGGACATCATCGAGCACGCCGCCGGACCGGAGGAGTTCCTGGAACACACCAAGCTCGAGATGTTCAAGGACCAGGTCTTTTGTTTCACGCCGCGCGGCGACCTGATCAACCAGCCCCGCGGCGCGACCCCGGTGGACTTCGCCTACGCGGTCCATTCGGAAGTCGGCGACCACTGCGTCGGGGCCAAGATCAACGGCCGCATGATGCCGCTCCGCAGTGAGCTTCGGAACGGCGACCAGGTCGAGATCGTCACCTCGAATGCGCAGACGCCGTCGCCGACGTGGGAAAGGTTCGTGGTCACCGGCAAGGCCCGGGCCCGGGTGCGCCGGTTCATTCGCCTCCAGGAACGCGACGAATACGTGAAGCTGGGCCGCGCCATGCTGGACCGGGCCTTTCACGCGGAAGGCTACGAAATTTCCAACAAGGCGCTCCGGGAAGTCCTGAAGGTATTCAATCACACCAAAGTCGACGATCTGTGCGCCGACGTCGGCGCCGGCCATCACACCGGCCGTGAAGTGGTGGAAGCCGTATTCCCGGGAACCCGCGACAAGGCCGACGACGACAAGGTCGTGCCGCTGGCCCGGGCGCGGGGCAAACAGGGCAAGGACGAAGGCCAGGGCGGCGTTTCCATCAAGGGCCTGATCCCCGGCATGGCCGTTCATTTTGCCGACTGCTGCCATCCGCTGCCGGGGGACCGTATCGTCGGCATCGTCACCACCGGCGAGGGCGTCACCATCCACACCATCGACTGCGAGACCCTGGAGGAATTCGTCGACGCGCCGGAACGCTGGCTCGACGTCTCGTGGGACATCGGCAACAAAGCGCCCGACATCCACGTCGGCCGCGTCCACCTGACGGTTCTCAACGTACCCGGCAGCCTAGGCGAACTGTCGACGGTGATCGCCAGGAACGACGGCAATATCTCGAACCTGAAGATCACCGGCCGCTCGCCGCAGTTCTTCGACATGCTGATCGACATCGAGGTCCGGGACGTCAAGCATTTGACGAACGTCATCGCCGCCCTTCGCGCCAACCCGGCCATCAATTCGGTTGAACGGGCGCGCGGCTGAGCGGCCAAGAATGTTCAAGCGCCGAAACCAGAAAACACTTGGCGGCAAGATCCTGGGCTTATTGTGGCCCGCCATCGGCTGGCGGCGGGCGTATTCCTATACCATGCGCCGGCTGGCCCGGCTTCCCGGCTCGGCCTATTCCATCGCCGGCGGCTTCGCCTGCGGGGCGGCGATGTCGTTTACGCCGTTCGTCGGCCTGCACTTCGTCCTGGCGGGAATCCTGGCATGGACCATCCGCACCAACGTCATCGCGTCGGTCATCGGCACCGCGGTCGGCAATCCGTGGACGTTTCCCTTCATCTGGACGTGGCTTTACCAGACCGGCGCCTGGATGGTTTCCGGCGAACGGCTGGAAACCGCGGCGAAGCCGGAATTCAGCGAAATTTTCGGCCGTATGCTGCAGGCCCTGGTGAGTTGGGACGTCCCCTATCTTCTCGAAACGACGGCGCCGGTGTTCTGGCCGATGTTTGTCTCGAGCCTGCCGACGGCTTTTGTCGTATGGTGGGTTTTCTATTTGCCGTTAAAATATACGATTCAAGGCTACCAGGGTCGCCGTTTCCGCAAACGCAGCGGGACCCGGGCGGGAAATGAGGAACCCAAGTCATGAAACGCGACCTTCGCCTTGGCGTCAATATCGACCACGTGGCGACCATCCGCAATGCGCGGGGCGGTTGTCATCCGGACCCCGTCCATGCGGCCAAGGCGGCCGAAGCCGCCGGCGCCGACGGCATCACGGCGCATTTGCGCGAGGACCGGCGCCATATTTCCGACGACGATATCACCAACCTGATGGCCGCAATCAGGGTGCCCCTGAACCTGGAAATGGCGGCGACCGAAGAAATGCTCGGCATCGCGCTCCGCCACAAGCCCCACGCCGCTTGCATCGTGCCGGAAAAACGCCAGGAAAGGACCACCGAGGGCGGGCTCGACGCGGCCGGCGGCGTGGACCAATTGGCGCCCTACGTGACGGCGTTGAAGGAGGCCGGAATCAGAGTGTCGCTGTTTATCGAACCCGATCGGACGCAACTGGAAGCCGCCGTCAAGCTGGGGGCGCCGGTGGTCGAACTGCATACCGGGGCCTATTGCGAGGCCAGGGGCGAAGAGCGCGAAAGGCAGTTCCGGCGCATCGACGAGGCCGCCCGGACGGCGGAGGAATTGAGACTGGAGTGCCATGCCGGGCATGGGCTGACCTTCGATACCGTCGGCGCGGTGGCCGCCATCCCGACCATCGTCGAGCTCAACATCGGCCATTTCCTGATCGGCGAGGCCATCTTCGGCGGCCTGGAAAGCGCCATCAAGCGCATGCGGGCGCTGATGGACAAGGCACGCGCCGAAGCCAGCGGCGAGCGCTCGGCCTGACCCAAGAGACGCGAAAAGGTGAACCACCAAGGCACAAAGACGCGAAAAAGAATTAACCCGTCTTTTCTTTTCTCTTCGAGTCTTTGTGGTGAAAAAATCAAGAGGCAGGGACGGGCGCAGCCCTGATTGGGAGATAAAAAAAGTTTGCCTAAGGAGACCGACATTGATCATCGGCATCGGAACCGACCTCTGCGACATCCGGCGCATTGAAAAGGCCCTGCAACGGTTCGGGAGGCGCTTCATCGAACGGCTTTACGCCGAATCCGAACAATCCAAGGCCGAGCGCCGCTCCCGGCCGGCGGCGTCCTATGCCCAGGGCTTCGCGGCCAAGGAGGCCTGCGCCAAGGCGTTGGGGACGGGTTTCCACCAAGGCGTTTTCTGGCGCGACATGGTGGTTGCGAACCACGCATCAGGACAGCCCTACATGATGCTTTCCGGGGGCGCCCAAAAACGCCTGCGAAGCCTCGTGCCCCCGGGGATGGAGGCCCGCATCGACGTTTCCCAGACCGACGAATACCCGATGGCCCAGGCGGTGGTGGTGATCTCCGCCGTTCCCCGGGACGATGCGTCTTGACAGCCGCAGGACGGGCTGGCTTGATCGGCCGGCGAATTTCCAGGCCAAGTACCGGCAATCTTTTCAAAATCAATTCGTTAACCGGCTGATTTCATGGACCACCGTAAATCAAGCGGCACCAAGGAAACGATCAAGACCGTCATCTATGCGATCCTGATCGCGCTCGGCATCCGCTCCGTGGCGTATGAGCCTTTCAACATCCCGTCCAGGTCGATGTTCCCGACGCTGGTAATCGGCGATTACCTTTTCGTATCCAAGTTCTCCTACGGCTACAGCCGCTATTCGCTGCCCTTCAGCCTGCCGCTGATACCGGGGCGCATCTTCTTCACCGAGCCGGAACGCGGCGACGTCATAGTGTTCAAGCTGCCGACGGACAACCGCACCGACTATATCAAGCGCATCATCGGCCTGCCGGGCGACACCGTGCAATTGCGCCAGAGCATCCTCTACATCAACGGAAAGCCCGTCGAGCGTGAAAAGGTGGATGATTTCATCGGCCGCTCCGGACCCAACAACCACATCCGGCCGACGCGCTATATGGAAACCCTGCCCAACGGCCGCAAGCACTACATCCTCGAAGTCACCGAAAACACCGTCTTCGACAACACGCCCGTCTACAAGGTTCCCGAAGGTCACTATTTCGCCATGGGCGACAACCGGGACCGTTCCCGGGACAGCCGGTTTCTGGGCGACGTCGGGTATATTCCCCGCCAGAACCTTATCGGCCGGGCGGAGTTTCTGTTCTTTTCCGTCGACGGCACCGTCTGGGAGTTTTGGAAATGGGCGAAAACGCTGCGCTTCGAACGTTTTTTCGAGGCCATTGAATGAAGAGACTAGAAAAGAAGATGAACCACTAAGGCACAAAGAGGCGAAAAAGAATTAATCCATCTTTTCCTTTTTCTTTGAGTCTTTGTGGTTAAAAACAAAAACAGGGAAACTATCAAGAGGCCCGAAAGGGAACAGAATGAGAGGTCGGAGCAAAAGCCCGAAGCAATATCCATCGCCCCCCGATTTGGGCGGGCTTGAACGGGCCCTCGGCCACGATTTCAACAACCCGGACCTCCTGACCCAGGCCCTGACCCATTCCAGCGCCACGCCTGACCGGCTGCAATCCAACGAACGGCTCGAATTCCTGGGCGACAGGGTGCTGGGACTATCGTTGGCCAGGCTTCTGATCGAGTCCTTTCCCGGCGAGGACGAAGGCAAGCTCGGTTACCGCTTTTCCGCCCTGGCCCGGGCCGAATCCCTGGCCCGGGTGGCCGAAGCCATCGGCCTGGCGCCTTATCTCATCCTCTCCGAGGCCGAAAAGAACGGCGGCGGGCGGGAAAACCCCGGCATCCTGGCCGACGCCATGGAGGCGGTGATCGCCGCCCTTTATCTCGACGGCGGCCTTGCGGCGGCGGCTTTCATCGAAAGCCAATGGCGGCCGTTGATGGCCGAGGATCCGGTGCCGCCAAAGGACGCCAAGACGAAACTTCAGGAATGGGCCCAGGGCCAGGGGCTGCCGCTGCCGGAATACAGGGTCACGGCCGAGGACGGCCCTGCCCACGGGCCCCGGTTCACGGTCCGGGTGGCCCTGCACGAAATGAAACCGGCCTCGGGGCATGGGTCTTCCAAACAGACTGCCGAACAGGCGGCGGCCGACGCCCTGATGGAAAGGATTGAAGAGGCCCCGGGGGAGGCCGTGAGGCCGGGGGTGTCCCCCAAAAACAAAAACATCGGCAAAACCCGGACAGGGACCAAACCAGAGCCCCTGAAATGACCTCCGACTCCGGACAACGGGCCGGTTTCGTGGCCATCGTCGGCGCCCCCAACGTCGGCAAATCGACGCTTTTGAACCGGCTTGTCGGGGCCAAGGTGTCCATCGTCTCGGCCAAGGTGCAGACGACCCGGACCCGGGTGCTCGGCATCTGCATCGAAGGCCCCGCCCAGGTCATCTTCATCGACACGCCGGGGATCTTCCGGCCCCGCCGGCGTCTCGACAGGGCCATGGTCGCCGCCGCCTGGAGCGGCACCGCCGACGCCGACGACGTTCTTCTACTAGTAGACGCAAGCCGCGGTCTCGACAGGAACACCGCCGCCATCGCAAAAAAACTGAAGCGGGCCCAACGCAAGGTCATCATCGCCATCAACAAGGTCGATCTGGTGAAAAAACCGGACCTGCTGGCGCTGGCCGCCGAACTGGACGAAACCGGGGTGTTCACCGATGCCTTCATGATCTCGGCCGAAACCGGGGACGGGGTGGCGGACCTGATGGCGTTCCTGGCCGGGCGCCTCCCCGCCGGCCCGTGGCTTTTTCCCGAAGACCAGATTTCCGACATGCCCGGCCGCCTGACGGCGGCCGAGATCACCCGCGAGCAGCTTTACCTGCAACTGCACAAGGAACTTCCCTACGCCGCCGCGGTGGAGACCGAAACCTGGAAGGACCAGGACGACGGCAGCGTGCGCATCGAACAGGTGGTGTATGTCGAACGCGGCTCGCAGAAGGCCATCGTGCTGGGCAAGAAAGGAAGCCGCGTCAAATCCATCGGCGAAACGGCGCGCAAGGAGATGGAGAAAATCTTCGAGTGCCGGGTGCACCTGTTCCTGTTCGTCAAGGTCCGGGGCGACTGGGGCGACGACCGCGAGCGCTACCGGGACCTGGGGTTGGATTTCGACGCCTGAGGCCCGTCAAACAAGGCGGAAAATGACCTTCAAATCCTCGAAAGATTTCACCAAATGATTCCGGGGATTGTTTTACCGCCGTCTTCGCCAAGAAATCCTTTCCCGTCCCGGATCAAGGGGCAGGGAACTAAATTCGCGGGGCCTTTGTCCTCAAGCACCGGCGCCTGTAAACTCGCGCTTATGGACTGGACCGACGACGGCATCGTTCTTTCGGCGAAAAAGCACGGCGAGACGTCGGCAATCGTTACCCTGTTGACCCCCGGCCACGGCCGTCATTTGGGATTGGTGCGCGGCGGCGCCGGCAAAAGGGCCCGCGGCCTGCTGCAGCCGGGCAACCTGCTCAAAGCCCGCTGGCAGGCGCGGCTGTCCGAACACCTGGGTACTTTTCGCTGTGAATTGACCGCGGCCTTAGCCGCGCCGGTGTTGAGGGCCCCCCTCAAGCTGGCCGGACTCAGCGCAGCCTGCGCCATGGCCGAAGGGGCGCTGCCGGAGCGCCAACCCCACCGGCCGGTGTTCGAGGGCCTGCTGGCGTTGATCCGCGGGCTCGATGACGAAGACTGGCCGTCGGCCTACGTCAAATGGGAACTGGGCCTGTTGGCGGAACTGGGCTTCGGGTTGGACCTGAGCGCCTGCGCGGCGACGGGCCAGAACGACCAACTGGCCTACGTGTCGCCGAAAACCGGGCGCGCGGTATCACTGGCGGCGGCAGAGCCCTATAAAAAATCCCTCTTGGCGCTGCCCGATTTTCTTTTGCGCCCGGGCGCGGCGGGACCGCCGGACGATGTAATCCAGGGCCTGAAACTAACGGGCTATTTCCTCGAAAAAAACGTCTTTCAGCACGCCCAAAAAGGTCTGCCGGCGGCCCGAAACAGGCTCACAGACAGACTCCGGGCAGGCTCCGGGCGGAGCCGGCAACCCAGTCTTGACGGAAAATCCGAAAAACGCCCCTGAAAAAGGGCGGTTGGCGTTTTCGCCAGGCGGACTTCTCGCTTAGGAGGCGTCGTCCGGTTTGTCGGCGTCGTCGCCTTCGTCCCCGGCATCACTGGCGTCGTCGCCTTCGTCCCCGGCATCACCGGCGTCGTCGGCATCGTCACCGGCATCACCGGTGTCGTCGCCTTCGTCACCGGCATCATCGGCGTCGTCAGCATCGTCACCGGCGTCGTCGGCCGGAGCCTCTTCGGCGGCGGCGGCCGGAGCTTCGGCCGGCGCATCGCCGCCGCTGCTCAGGTCGACCAGGTTCTCGGCGGACGATTTGCCGTTGGCGCCTTCCACCAGTTCGAATTGAACCTTCTGACCCTCGATGAGGGATTCAATGCCGGCGCGTTGAACGGCGGAGATATGGACGAAAGTATCCTTCGAGCCGTCTTCCGGTTCGATGAAGCCATAGCCCTTAGAGCGGTTAAACCACTTAACGGTTCCAGTAGGCATTACCATTCCTTTGTCGTCTTAGTTAAACCCCGGCAAAAAGCCGGTGCGTAGAATTAAGGCTGCACAATGTCCGGGAGTAACTAGGTAGACGCAGAAACGGCTAACAAGGTACTTCTTCGAAACGATGCTCAACCAAGTTTGGCTAATTAGCCGCCTTGACGGAGATTTGCAAGCCATACATGAGACGGATTTGACGGGCTGATTTTTTACCGAAGGGGGATTGGGCGCCGGATTCCCACCAATTGACGATTTCTTCCTTTCGGTTACTATATCTTGTGTTATACCGCCGCTTTCCTTTTTAAGGAAATCGACTCTCATGGCCAAGGTCGCCGCCACCGGAGACATTCGCGACACCCGCCTAGCCGACGCCCTCGGCGAACGGTATCTGGCCTATGCGTTGTCCACCATTGTCGCCCGGTCGCTGCCCGACGTCCGCGACGGGCTGAAGCCGGTTCACCGGCGGCTCTTGTACGCGATGCGAAAACTGAAGCTCGACCCGGCGTCGGGATTCAAGAAATGCGCCCGTGTCGTCGGCGACGTCATCGGCAAATACCACCCCCACGGGGACGCCGCCGTTTACGACACCCTGGTGCGGTTGGCGCAGGAATTCGCCCAGCGCTACCCACTGGTCGACGGGCAGGGCAATTTCGGCAACGTCGACGGCGATAACGCGGCCGCCATGCGCTATACCGAGGCGCGGCTGACCGAAGTCGCCTGGGCGCTGTTGGAGGGCATCGACGAGGACGCCGTCGATTTCCGCGATACCTACGACGGCGAGGATTCCGAGCCCGTCGTCCTGCCGGCCTGCTTTCCCAACCTATTGGCCAACGGGTCGACGGGCATCGCCGTCGGCATGGCGACGTCTATCCCGCCCCACAACATCGTCGAGTTGTGCGACGCGCTGACGCACCTGATCAAATTCCCCAACGTCCGGTTTTCCAAGCTGGCGGGCCTGATCCCGGGACCCGATTTCCCGACCGGCGGGGTCCTGGTCGAACCCAGGAGCGCCATCGTCGAGGCCTATTCGACCGGGCGCGGCAGTTTTCGGCTGCGCGCCCGGTGGTCGAAAGAAAAGCTCCGGCGCGGGCTCTATCAGATCGTCGTCACCGAAATTCCCCACCAAGTGCAGAAATCGCGCCTGATCGAGAAGATCGCCGAGCTGGTGATCGCCAAAAAGCTGCCGATCCTGGCCGATGTGCGCGACGAATCCGCCGACACGGTGCGCATCGTGCTCGAGCCCAGAAGCCGCGCCGTCGGCGCCGACATGCTGATGGAGCAGTTGTTCCGCCAGACCGAGCTGGAAACCCGGGTGTCGTTGAACCTCAACGTGCTCAACGCCGACAACACGCCCGGGGTCATGAACCTGCGCCAGGCGCTTCAGGCGTTCCTCGATCACCGCATGGAAGTCCTGGTCCGGCGCACCAAGCATCGTCTGCAAAAGATCGAACACCGCCTCGAGATGCTCGACGGGCTTCTGATCGCGTATCTGAATCTGGACAAGATCATCAAGATCATCCGCGCCGAGGACGAGCCGAAACAAAAGATGATGAAGGCCTTCAAGCTGACCGACGTCCAGGCCGAAGCGATCCTCAACATGCGCCTGAGGCAGCTCCGCAAGCTGGAGGAAAAGGAAATCGGGAACGAGCACGCCGAGTTGACCAAGGAAGGCAAAAGCCTGCGCGGTCTGCTTCGCAACGAGGACCGCCGGTGGAAAACGATAGCCAGGGAAATCGCCGGCATTAAGAAACGGATTTCGGCGAAGACTCCCCTGGGCGCCCGGCGGACCACGATCGGCAAGCCGCCGGCGGCTGTGGCGGTGCCGCTGGAAGCGATGATCGAGAAGGAGCCGATCACCGTCGTCGCCTCGGAAAAAGGCTGGATTCGGGCCCACAAGGGCCACGTCACCGATACCACCGAGCTGAAATACAAGGAAGGCGACAGGGGCAAGTTCGTGCTCAACGCGGAAACCACCGACAAGCTGGTGATTTTCGCCACCAACGGCCGTTTCTATACCCTCGGCTGCGACAAGCTGCCCGGCGGCCGCGGCCACGGCGAGCCGTTGCGGCTGATGATCGATTTGGCCGAGGGCCACGACGCGGTGGCCATGTTCATCCATACGCCGCAAGGCGAGGAGAAGGGCAAAGGCAAGGACAAGGAGAAGAGTGAGGGCACGGGACGCAGGCTGGTGGTGGCGTCAGAGACGGGCCGCGGTTTCATCGTCGAGGAAAACGCCGTCATCGCCCAGACCCGCAACGGCAAGCAGATCCTGAACCTCGGCGGCGGCGAGGAAGCGGCGGCGGCGGCCGCCATAGGCAAAGGCGACGATCACGTCGCGGTTCTGGGCGCCAACCGCAAGCTCCTGATCCTTCCCCTTGCCGACCTGCCGGTGATGACCCGGGGCCGCGGCGTGTTCCTGCAACGCTACGCCAAGGGAGGGCTGGCCGACGTCACGGCGCTGAAGGTTGCCGACGGATTGACATGGAAGGCCGGCCAGCAAGGAATCCGCACCGAGCCCGACATCAAGCGCTGGATCGGCAAGCGGGCCCAGGCCGGATTGCAGGTGCCGAAGGGTTTTTCTAGGGCTACCAGGTTTTCCTAGGCTGCCCGGTTCATACCAAGGTTCAGTACTTAAACGGCAGCAGACGGGCGTTCCGGAACGACTGCTCGCCCAGGCGCGACCACGACAGGGCCTTTTTGCGGAAAGCCTTGAAGCTCTCGTAGATCCGCCGGGTGAGACCGTCGCCGCCGGTGCCTATATCGCCGATGATGACGCCGGAGGCTTCGCCCATGGCCTTCAGCACGCCGTCGCCGAAGCGCCGCAGGTCGACCCGGTGCTTGTGGCGAAGGGTGTCCAGCGCAAGGGCGTTCTGGGCCATGAATTCAGCCCTGGAAAAGGCGTTTTCGGCCGCCATGGCGTGGTCGACGATGGCCTTGTGTTCGGCGCTCAGGTTTTCCCAGACCTTCAGGTTGACGCCGCAGGACAGGGCCGTGCCCGGTTCATGGAATCCCGGGTAATAGTAATGCTTGGCGACCTTGTGAAAGCCCAGCGCCAAATCGTTCCAGGGCCCCGCCCATTCAGTGGCGTCGATGGCGCCGGAAAGCAGTGATGGAAAGATTTCCACCCCCGGCAGCGTCACCGGGATCGCGCCCAGCCGCCAGGCGACCTCGCCGCCGAGCCCCGGAAGCCGGATCTTGAGGCCGCGGAAGTCTTCAATAGTGTTGATTTCCTTGTTGTACCAGCCGCCCATCTGGGCCCCGGTGTTGCCGGCCTGAAAGGGCTTGATGTTGAAACCCGCCGACAGCTCGTCCCACAACGCCTGGCCGCCGCCGTCATAAATCCAGGCCGCCATCTCGCCGGCCGTCAAACCGAAAGGCACGGCGGCGAAAAAATTGAAGGCCCGGGAACGGTCCTGCCAATAGTACTCGATGGCGTGGTAAAGATCGGCGGCGCCGCTGGAAACTGCGTCAAAGGATTCGAACGGCGGCACCCGTTCGCCGGCGGCAAAGACCTCGACCGTCAGCTTGCCGCCGCTGATGCGCGTAATGCTTTCGGCCAGCCGCCGGGCGCCGGTTCCCAGGCCGGGGAAATCGCGCGGCCAGGTGGTGACCATATTCAACCGGCGCAGGCCCTGGGCGATGGCCGGGGACGGCAGCGACGAGGCGCCGACGGCGGCGACCGCCAGGCCCCGGGTCGCCCCGGACAGAAATCGACGTCGCTTCATACTTTAAGGTTTCCAGATAAGCCGTTGAAAAATCTAATTATAGGCCGTTGCGGCTGGCGGCGGGTTGCGCTGTTTTGCGTTCGCCGGAACCGGTTTCCTCGGCCGTCAGTGCCCGCCATCCATCGGGCTTTCGCGCCTCCAGGGGTTGGAATTTCGCCTTGTAGGACATCTTCGCGCTGCCGGCGATCCAGAACCCCAGGTATACGTAGCGCAGGTTCAGTTCCCGGGCCCGCCCGATCATCCATAAAATCATGTAGGTGCCGAGGCTGGCGCGGTGCAGTTCCGGATCGAAGAAGCTGTACACCGCCGACAAGCCGTTCTCCACCCGGTCGACCAAGCATCCCGCCACCAGAATCCCGTCCGGGTGGCGAAATTCCACCAGCGAGGTTTCCACCGGCGTGTCCTCGACCAGGGTTTGATAGTCCTGGGAGCCCATCTTCGCCATGTCGCCGCCGGCGTGCCGGGAATCCTGATAGGCGGCGAAAACGGCAAATTGTTCGACCGTGGCTTCGGGCGCCTTTTCCTCGACCCGGAGATGGCTGTTGCGGTTGAGGATTCTCCTGTGGGAACGGGACGGCGAAAACTCGTCGGCCCGGACCCGCACCGCATGACACGCCTGACACCCCGGGCATGCCGGGGCGTAGGCGATGTTGTGGCTGCGGCGGAACCCGGCCAGCGACAATTGGTCGTGGACCACCGAGGCGTCCCGCCCGACAAGTTCCGTCACCACCCGGCGTTCGATCCGTCCGGGAAGGTAGGGACAGGGAAGGGGGGCGGTGGCGAAGAAAAACCGGGCGTTGTGCAGGGGGTTGTGTTTCATGGTCCAGGCGAAAAATCCGAGTTTTTTCCGATTCACCCCCGATATTACCCCAGGCCCGCCTCGGGGCCGAAGTTTTTTTGCCAACCATGATTCCCACAGGGCCTTGGCGCGTGGAAATAACCTGAAAAGTGAAAAGGGTAACGGCCGCTAACCGGAAATCGAACAGGTGCAGCCTCCGTTATTGGGTCTTGGAATTCTCAAGCTGCTGGCGGCGAATGACATCCAATCCGGGCAGCGATTCTCCCTCTGTGGATTCGGTTGCTAGCTTCGGCAGGATGGGTTTGAGAACCTTATTCTTTGGTTCCAAAACAAGATTCACTTTCGGCGCAGCTTTGCTCTTGGCGGGCTTGGCTCCCTGGGCTTGGCGTTCGCGGATGATCTCCAGCGCCAGCAGGCCTTCCACCAAGTCCTCGGCCCGGGTGATGTCGTGCCATTGCCCCGGCGTCAGGATAAAGCGCAACGGATTTCCCAGGCCATCGACGGCAATATGAATCTTGCTGGTCAAACCGCCGCGCGAGCGTCCGATGGCCTGATTTCGAGTCCCCCTTTTGCGCCGGCCGCATGCTGATGCTCTCTGACGATGGTCGAGTCGATGATCAGGTATTCGCAGTCGGGATCGTCCGCCAAGGCCTTGAAAAGACTCTCCCAAACCCCCTTCTTGGCCCACCGGGAAAAACGCACGTAGACGCTGTTCCAGGCCCCGAACCCGGGCGGAAGGTCGCGCCACGGATAGCCCGTGCGGACAATCCATAAAACCGCGTCCACGAAAAGACGGTTGTCGCGGGCCGTCACCCCGCGGTCCGTCGCCTTGCCAGGCAGCAAGTCCTTGATCCGGTCCCATTGTCCGTTCGCCAAACCCTTGCGATTCATTTCCACCTCCATCAAGGTTCAGATGGATTCCTTGAAGCACGGCAAGGGTTGAAAATTAGTTAATTGTCAACAGCTCCTAGTCTTTCGTTTACGAAAGCAAGGCGGGGCGCCTGGGAATTAGGGAATCCCCCAAAAACAGTCTCTAGCGACTTTCCTTGCCGGGCCCGGCAGCATTCAGTTTTTCATTCAGCATTTTAGCAACCCTGGCATGGGCCGGTGCGGTCCAATGGCCATCTTTTGGGAAATAATCACCGTCGCGGGCTTGGGGGCTAATTGTTTCGAACCCGCGGGTCTTAAGCCGCTGAACGAAAGTCGCAAAATTTTCGCTGAATCCCATTCGTGGGCGAGGGGGGACAACAATGATAATGAATCGGGAAGCCTTGGCTGCCATCTGCCGCATGGTGTCAAGCATTTCGATCGACGCCGCGATCGGGTCGCGTTCCCCTCCTGTGGAGGCTCCGGAGGGTGCGAGAAAGCCAAGTTTGCGGACAAGTGAAACGAACGAGGCAGAACGTTGGAGCACGGATGAGGCGAGGCTCCAAAAAGCCGAATTTTCAATTAGCCATTTATATACTCTATTGGCGGCCGGTTGCAGTCTGCCCGTTTTAACAGCAGTGGGCTCTGGATACGATAGAACGTCGTTTTCATAAGTCACCATAACGACCACATTGCGGCCGGGAAAAAAATTAACGTTCTTACGGATTAAAAGAAAATAATCGGTCAGATCGGTGGCAGGCATCGAAAAATTAAAATAGGGAATTTTCATCCGAATGGCGGAAACGGCGCACATAACTTCGTTCGCCTTAACCCCCCAACCGAAACCGAATGAATCCCCAAAGCAATAAATTCCCGCTTTTTCCGGGCTGGCGCCTTCTGGATTGCGGAACCCTCCATGGTTCAACGCCACTGGTACGTCGAATTCGCCGTAAATGCTGTAAAGCCGGCTACGGTAACCGGCCTTTCCCACGTATGTACCCAACACCCGGTCATGTTGCAAAAAACCTTGTGACCAAATGTAACGCCATTCGGGAAAGGCCAGACGGCTTGTTATTTCCGTAATGGCACAAAGGACGGCCAAGGTCCCCAAAAGCAGAAAAAAATTTACAAAAAAGCCACGGTTAATGTCCACTCTCATAAACAATCCTTGGGATTAAGGAATTTCTTAGAACGGTGGCATAGCGACAGTTCATCAGCGTAGGTTTTGTTCCCCATTGAACGGCCTATCTCGATACTCCCCCTGCTGAGTGAAAAATTGACGGGTCCATTGGCGCCGTCATAATTGTTGTTGGCAACGACGATTGAAATGCGATCGTTGCCAAGGGTGTTAAACGAAATCAAATTAGTGCCTGATTGTGGCGCCAACAACCAATTGCCCTTCGCGTCAAGCACGCCGATGCCAAGTTTTCCCGTCTTGACCTTAATGGGCAGGATAAGGGTAACGGCCGATTGCGGGGTAATTTTAATAGCGGGGCTGGATACTTGATACTTCCAGGGGGAAGCATCCCCAATCATTTCGAAAGTTTCCGGGGTTTGGTTAAGCACCTTCGTGCTTTTGCTGAAGATAATCCATTCCTTGAAGGGGGGAAGCTGGGTTATCTGAGTTGGCGGCTGGTATGCTTCGACCGATCGGACTTCCGTTATGGAAAAAGCTGCCTGAGGGTCGGAATCGAACTGAGAGATGTAAAGGGGGCCGCCCCCATGGGCAACAAGAAGATAGACGGTTTTCTCCGCAGGGAAATATGGCGCCGGAACAAAACCGTAGCCCAATTCGGTTTGGGACCCCGTAAAAGAGGGCGTATTCGTAGCTATTAATACGCCTGACCCCTTTTTTGGGTCGCGGGTTATGTCCACGGTAACAAGATATACGCCCCGATCAAGGTCTGCGACCTGGGGTCGGGCTGAGCGCCCGCCCGTCGACTCCTTGAACAATCCGCCCGCATAAGGCAGATCGAACGACACCGGATCGGTGTTTCGAAAGACCACGGTGACCGCTGGCAAAAGGCGGGAAATCCATTGCCGGCTCGTCCCGTTGTTGACCCTGACTGCCGGCGGCGCCGAAACAGGTGCGCTCTTCGGACTGACGCGCCGGTAGATTCTTGTGGGACCGTACGGAGGGGCAGTGACGATCTGGATGAGCTCATAGCGCTGGCCTGGCAAGACTTTCTGTAGCTGGCTATAGAAATGGGCCGCACGCGAATTCTTGACCAATAAGGCGGCGATGTCGTTCTGTTCCCGGTAGCCTATGACAAGGTACTCGGGCGCGTAAGAAGCCCGCTTTTCCGGTTTGATCTTTTGAATGAGGTGCATCCCGTCCGACAATTGCAGGAGGTCAGTGCGAACGCCCGATTCCAGCCCGAAAAAAAAGCTTCCCCAGGCCCGGGCCCGTAGCGGCAGCGGAGAAAGGGCGTTGTCAACATAATCTTCGATGTTCACCCACTTGCCAGCGGCGAGCTGCATATTCGAAGGTCTCTTAATAAAAGCCTGCCCTTCCGCGACCATGCCCGCTATGACAACGACGCTAAATACTGATTCGGGGAGCCAGCGCCATCGCTTCATCCGGCGGCCTGCAAAATGGACGATAATGGCTACTGCGGCACCGGCCGACCAGACCGTCGCCACTTGCGAAAGGATCGTATAGCCGGCGTGCCAGTTTCCATAGAAGCCGAGACTCAACTGGTATCCGATGGCTACGACAACCGGCGGAAGCAGAAACGCCAGCACCAGGCGGCGGTCAGGGCGTGGTACCCACCGAAGGCCCGCTAGGAAAAGCAGAGCCAGGGAAAAACCGGCAAGAATACTAATATTCAACCAGCCGGGCACCCCGCCCCAGGCAGAAAGATAATGCTTGCCCGCGACAGCTATGAATCCCCCTGCATCGCCAACGTTGGTGATTTTCCTATAATTGGCGAGGTGCGTTATAACGTCGGCAATACGAAATTCGATAGCATACAAATGGACGGTTAACGCCAAGAGCGCCCCCATGGAAGCGGCAAGGAAAGAACCAACGCTCGCCCGGCGTGGGCTAACGGCAAATCCGTCCGGCAAAGGCGGATCCTGCAAATGGGGCCGCAGGAATTGAACCAGCGCCCACACCAGAATCATCCCCGGGGCCAATGCCCATGCAATCATGTGTTGGGAAACAGCCGCGGCGAAAAAGAAGGCGGCGCCAAACCACCATCGAAGCCTATCCGTTCGCACGGCGGCCGCCGCTGATACGAAGCCCATCGCGGCCAGGACCGAAACCATGATGTCCGGCCGCACCATGGGCCAATGGTTATAAAAGAAGATATAGGCCAACGTGGCTGCGGTAATGCCGGCCGCCGCGAGCGATACGCGCCGGAGCGAAAAAAACGCAAGGGCTCCGATAAGCAATATTCCAAACGGATGAATCGCCCGCTGCATTTCGTGGGACATTCCGAACAACCAGGACAGTGCCGCCCCAACATAAAAATACCACGGACCGTAATTGTGGAATCCATCCAGGCGGAGGGACAGGTTGCCTGCCTGAACCGGCCCCGACGGAATGCCGAACCGCCCCAAATGGGACAGGTTAAAGGAGATATTGACCAGCGCATCGTCTGTGGAAAGATAAGGAGCGCTCCCGACAAACTGAAAGAAGTAATGCAAGGTAACGGCGCACAGTCCAACGAAGGTCAGGACAAGAAAGGTATGCAGCACTCGCTGCCCCTTCTTGGCGACGAAATCGATCAGGGACGCCGCGCCACCATCCGTCCGGGTTTTTTGACGCGCAAACTGCATAAATGCCTTCGCATGTTTCAGATAAACGCCTTTACGGGTTTCGCACTGCAACCAACGAAATGGCTGCGGCAGACTATTCCATTCGGAGCCGAGAGAACAACAGATTGCAAACGCCAAGCTAGGGTCCAGACTCATAAAAGGGCGAAGACCCTGAAACCTAACAAGTTTTAACTATACAGGCGTTGCGCCCCATTCTCCTTAACCGATTGATCTATAATCGTTTTCGAAGTAATGAGTCCATGACCTAGGATGATTCTATGCCATAGCCATGGGTTTCCCGTGAGGTTTTTCTGTGGCGCGGTAATGGTATATGGAAGAGGTGGGCACCTCCGGCCTGGCCAGAAATATCCGGATCAGTTCCGAGAGTTTCGTTTCTTAGCGGCAACAGCATCTTCTACGTTGCGGAAGAAGGATACGTCCGTGTGGAACTGCGGAACCATGTCCATGAATTCCGAGAAGGAGTGATATGTGACTGTCCCGAAATGCACTTCCTTAAGGGAGCAGTCATTGCTGAGTTCTTCCTTCATTTTCGCAAACCTGTCAGCCGAGGTTCGAAAAACACCTAGAACCTGTGGATTAACCCCGTCAATCTCGAGAAAGGTGGGATAGCGGTTAAGGAAGTCGAAGCGACCGCGTTCCGGCTGGTTCTCCGGGCGCAGGCAAAGGTACGTGCCGACGACGCTATCGCCCTCGCCGGCTTCCTCGAATTTTTCCACCTCAAGGGTGTCGGTGTTGGTCTGGTAATAAGCTATCCGTTGGGGCCTGTCCTTGGAATAGAAGACAACCGCGGTTCCTGGAACATTTACAACACCTATTAACTGAAAGATGTTGTTAGCATAGCAACCAGCCCACACGCCGACTTTTTTATTTCCCCCTGATTCTACATGCCTTGTATATTGATCGGTGACGGCCTGTAGGTTGTAATCGGCAAGTATTTTTCTGCTACCAATGTAATTATCTTCATCACCGGGCTTATATAACGGCCTCCCATATCCTTCGGGGTACCAGTATCTCGCCCCGGTAAGGTACCAGGTAGCTATAAATTCTCCAACGACCGCGTCCGTGCCGACGATTGTTTGCGCCGCCGCCCGCGCCACGTCCATCCAGTGATATTGGATGTCCCCTGCGTTTCTGAAAGCGTGGCCAAACTTGGGCGACGCCGTTGTCAAGTATGCGGTGACCGCGACCGTGACGATGAACAGGAGCGGTTTTTCGAGGGTGAAGAAACGCGACCGGCGGAGGGTCCATGCGATCGCCCGTGCCGCGAGGTAGAAGGTAATAATGAAAAGCAGAAGGTATTCAGGGATAAGATAAAACGGCTGCGTCTTGTCGGCGATGAAATAAATGAAAAATACTTCCGGGAAAGTCGCCCACCCGATGACCCTGGTCTGCCGAAACAATAGCATCCCCAGCACCGAGACTAGACCAATGGGAATGTAAAGTGCCTGTAGTCCCCCTGGAAAAGATCT
>NZAZ01000110.1 GCA_002686255.1 Rhodospirillaceae bacterium | reverse complement strand
CTCGTCTTCAACCAGGTAATCCAGTACTGCATGGCGCAACGGTTCTGCCAGCAAGACTGTTGGTATCGGCGGCAGAACCCGGAACGTCCCAGATAAAATTTAATTACTTATAGATTGAAGTAATTGTTATTGCGCCTGAATTGTCGTCATGATTAAAATAATCAATTGACTCCTTAAGCCATTCAAGAAACTCAGGAACATTTTTATTGTTCAAGCCCTTATCTTTCAAAGCATTAACAAGTCGTTTTTTAAAGTCCAAAATAGTCCTATTTCCACCACCCCAATCATGATCAATACTAAACATTGAAACTTTAAGCCCTCTAGATTCTGCAAAATTATTAAAATCTGATGGGGAAAAAAAATGTATATCAGATAATGACATGGGCACATCTAGCAACATCTGAAGTGTCATCCAAACATAGCCTCTGGGGTTTAAAAATGATGGTGATGCTGTAATTATCTTGCCGCCTTTATTTAAATTTTCTTTAATCAGCTTGTCTATCAATGAAAAAGGTTTATCCATATGCTCCAATACGCCTGCCATAACAATAGCATCGTACCTACCCTTTACAGTATCTGCATCTTTATGAAAAAACTCTACATTTGAAATGTTTAACTTTTCATTTGCCAAGGATATGGCTTTATTACTATAATCAATTCCGTCTACTTTTTTTGCGCCAGCAAATGCTATCATAGCCGTTAAGTCACCTTCTCCACAGCCAATATCTAATACTTTTTTTTCCTCCCAACTTGTTGTTGAAAGAATTGCTTCAAAAATAGAGTAAGAATTAAATGTAAAATAATTCTTATAAGCGCCCTTATCAAAAATATCATTGTATTTACTCTTTAAAGATTCATTTGTTCTTTTTTGATTCATTTTCATCCATTACTTATAATTTATTGAATTTCTACCATACAGATCTACCGCCATCAATAGCAATAATTGCGCCATTAAGATAACTTGAAGCACTAGACAAGATCCACAACAGTGCCCCTTGGTATTCGTCAGCATTGGCCATCCTTCCCATTGGAATTCTAGAATTAACCTCTTTCAAAAAATCTTCTGGCTGGCCATTTTCCACACCACCAGGGCATATTGCATTACAACGAACATTTTTATCAGGCCAATAGGTTGCCAAATATCTTGTTAAGCCAATTAAGCCTGCTTTGACTACAGAATAAGTTACAGGTTTTACATCTTGCTGGTCATTATTAACGCCATCCTTGGCATAGAGTCTTTGGTCTGGAGCTATTAAGCCTAAATCTGATGAAATATTTACAATTGACCCGCCTTCAGGATTCTGTGAAATTAAAAAACCATAATGCTTCGCACACAAAAAAGCACCTGTTAGACCAACAGAAATATCGTCATGCCAGGACTCTATGGGGAAATTTTCTAATCTAGAGAAGTTATCCCCGTTACCACTCTCTACTTTTGGATTGTTAGCTGCGTTATTTACTAGTCCGTCTATCTTTCCAAACCTACTAATCAAGTGTTTGGCGTTATCCTTAATCATTCTCTCATTGGTAATATCAATTGCAAATCCAACTGCATCAACCTGATACTTATCATTCAAATCATTAACAAATTCATTAATTTTCTGTTGTGACAAATCTAACAGCACCGGAGTGCCACCATAACATGCAACAATTTCAGCGTGCTTTTTACCTAATAATCCTGTTGCACCGGTAATAACAATAATCTTGCCACGTAAACTAAAAATTTCTGATAATTTATCCATAATAATTAATACATATAACCCATCAATTTTAAAGCATTTGGTTAATTAGCTTCATTGAAATTAAACTTTCTCTTATTGTATTTATTGTGTTTTTCTTATGTACAATATTTTCAAAAAAACAATCTATTTCCTTTTCAAACAATTCATTTCTCTCTAGTTTAAATTTATAATTTATTGCATCACGTTCTAACATAAATACATTGACAGTATTGTTTATAAAATCAGCTACTACAGTTTTGTCACTAGTGTTAATTACAATCACTCTCTCCTCTTTAACCTGAGAAAAGCTCAGATTCAAACTAATGGCAACATTGTTTGATTTGAAATTTGCTAGTAAATAGTCATCTGCATCTATATCAAGACAAGAGTAATTTCCAGAGATACTGTTTACTAGTTTCAGGTCACCAAACAAGGAATTTAGCATGTCAATCTCATGAGTCAATGTCAACAAAACCCCTCCTCCAAGAGATTTTTGTGCTGCATAGCTTTTTTTATAATCCTCATATGGATGAAAGTTAGGAAGATAAGTAAGCCATCTGCTATTAACAAAAGATATTTTTTCCTTTTTAATTATTTTTTTAATTTTCTGAAAAACAGGATGAAACTTTGTTTGATAGCCCACCATTAGAACAATAGATTTATCTCTTACAATTGACTCAAGTTCTGCGTATCCATCTATATTATGCGACAATGGCTTTTCAATAAAAAGGTGGACTCCCTTTTTGGCTAATTTCAATGCATAAAACATGTGCTCATTTGTGTTATTACATATAAATGCAGCATGTATGCTACTTAACTCCTCAATGTCATTTACAAATTCAACTTCAGGATAAAACTCATTTATTTCTCCTGAAATTAACTTGCAATCTACCAATATATTATTATGGTTAGATTTCTTTAGTACGTAATAATTGTTTCCTGGGTGCTTTTTTAACAAGTTTTGTAAATGCCTCTGCCCTATCGATCCAAAACCAATTATTAATATATTCATTTACTTTGTGGCAATTGCTAGAAGCATTTTTTCCTGTGAAAACCGAATCATTACCCTAGATTTCTTTTCTTCTGAATCTGAAAATCTCCATGCATATGGCAATAATTCTAAAATTTTGGGAATAAATTTTAAAAATGGATATTTCCAAATTAGGGGCAACTTCAAAAAATAATCACAATAAATTTCTTTGAAGCCATTTTGGGAGATGGCTGCTCTCAAGCCTTTTTTAGTAAAGGGCTTTATATGTGTATAGTCATCGTAAAAACTTCGGAATTGACTCTTCCAATCAGGAGTTAAAACTATTAAAACCCCTCCAGGTTTTAGCACTCTATTTGCTTCTTTAAGAAAATGCTCAGTATTAAAGACATGCTCTATAACTGATTTTGTAAATATAACGTCAAAGTAATTACTATCAAATGGAAGTTTTTCTGACTCTAAATCACATTCTCTAATATCAAAACTATCCAATATATCAACGCACTCTTCTCTTTTATCTATTCCAAAACATTCAAAATTATTCCTACCAAACCCAACAAGTTGATTACCCTTTCCAGAGCCAATATCTAGAAGAACTCCTTTTTCAATACCTCTACTTACTAAATATTTTTGATACAAAAAATTGCATAATTTTTGTGGGTAAAGATCCTCTGCATATTCATCTTTAGCATAAATATCGCTCAAGTAACTATTCATCAAAATTCCTTATATTTTATATTTATGTTTTTTTAACATCTGTTCTGCAAAATAAAAGTCTTCAATTGTATCGATATCTATTGTTTCTTGAGTTTTATATAAAAGAATTTTATCTCCATGAAGTATATTACTACTTTTAAAAATATCAGGTTGAACAATATCAACATATCCATTTGGCATATAAGCTTCTTCAAATGTTTGCCTAGGCAAATTATAGAATTCATCTGCTAAATTTGAGCTTAAAAATGGCTTCATATACATTCCATCTTTTTTAAAAATTTTATATGGAGTCACGTTTGCAATATTTGCTGATCTTAATGATGTAGCCCTCTTATCTTTCTTAAAAAATTCAATCGCATCATCAATTACACTAACATCTCTGAAAGGGGTTGTTGGCCTTAGATGCACTATTAAATCTGGAACATCTAAATGATTTTCATTTAAATATTTGATATGATACTTAAAAAAATCAATATCAATAGACTTGCCTGTAGATATATCTTTTGGCCTCAAATACAAAATCTCAGCTCCATAATTTTTAGAAATATTTGCTATCTCTTGATCATCCGTTGTGACAATAACCCTTCTAATGTATTTAGACTTTTTTGCAACTTTAATTGAATAAACAATTAAAGGAAGCTTTCCCAGTATTTTTATATTTTTTTTGGGGACAACTTTACTTCCACCTCTTGCAGGAATTAAGCAATCTATTGTTAGGTCATCAGACTCAGACATATATATCCTCTTCTAAAAATAAACCACATAATCATTCATAATTCAACCGTAACTCTATTAAGCATAGACTCTTTTGCAGCCTCTACAATCTTCATTGAAGCAATTGACTCATCTATATTTCCTTTGAATTGTAAAGAAGATAAATCAGCAACAATTGACTTAATTTGGAAATCAAACATAGAATCGTTGTCTGACTCCGCATTAAAATATTTACCGTTTATATCAGGATTATTAAAATACTCCGCCGACAATACATCACCATCCTGGTTCCAAGACAAATAACCACCCTCTCCAAAAATTGATAAAAACCTCTCATGATGCTTTTGCCAAAATGTTAAGTTAATTTGAACTGAAAATTCAACATAATCTAGTGTAAGATGGACGGTATCTTCAACATCCATACCTACATTGGAATATGTGCCTCCCACACAAGCAACATACTTTGGGATTCCAAAATACCAAATAGCCAAATCTATCTCATGTATTTCAGTAAGCAAAACCCCACCACCCAAATCTTTGCGACAAGCATATAAATCAAGAAAATTCTCATACGGATGCCATCTTGGGATGTAGGATGCTACAGTAAAATTTACATTCAAAACCTTGCCGAGCTCTCCGGACTTTATAATATTATTTATCTTGATTAAGTGTGGATGAAATCTTCTTTGAAATCCGACTTGAATTGCAACATTATTTTCTTTAGCTAACCGCTTTAACTCCTGAAGTCCTTTTGATGAATTTGATACAGGTTTTTCTACAAAAACATTGATTCCTCTAGATACACATAACTGAGCATACTTGAGATGCATAGAGCTTGGTGTGGAAATTACCACTAGATCTGGATTTAAATCTAGTGCATCGTTAATATTATGATAAATTTGTACATGATAAATATCTTCAATTGAGCTTTTATTATTTACAGAAAAATCTGGATTCAGTAAAGGAGTTTTATTGGTTGATCGATATGCAATTAATTTAACTTTTTTTAAATTTTTTCTAAATAATCTTAAATGTCTTTGACCAGCACCGCCAAGACCTATAAATAAAATCAATCTAACCATTTAACCGTGAATTAGACTTAAAAAAGTTAACTAAAGCCATATTGTATACTGCTGTATTTACTGGATTACTACCTCTTACAGTCTCAAATGTATATGGTCCATTATATCCAATATTATCAAATGCAAAAAAAACACTCTCAAAATTAACCAGACCAGTTCCTAGCAATGTATTTTCATTATTGTTATTTTTGTCTTTGATATGAACATGAGAAATATGCTCTCCCAAGAGCATTATGTCACCAGGTAGATCATGCCCAAATGCGACTCTATTTCCAGTGTCGTATACCACTTTTACATTTGGTAAATCTATTAACTTTAGAAGTTTTAACAACTCTTTTCCAGTTAGAATAGTTTCAAGGCAAACTGAAATATTACTATTATATGCAGCTTTTGCTACTCTTCTTATTGGTTCAATATAATCCTGCATATTATCTAATGAAAGCTCACTATTTTCAAAAAATGGCAAGATGTATTTTTCAACACCTATTTTTCGCGCTTGTTTGATTAAATTAATATTTTGGCTAATAACACCCTCATCAAGAAAGTGATTTCCAACTATAAAATCATTGCACAGTGCGTGTAATGTTAAATTATTCTTCTTAGTCAATCGCTTGATATCTGAAACTCCACTATCTGTCCATATTGGATTTTTTGGGTTGTGCTTCTCTTCTGCGATTAATTCTATATAGTCAATACCTATCTTTGATGCTATATCAAACTCTTTCTGCCAGCTATCTTGTGGAAACCACTGTAAAAACCCTGGTGGCGATTGAGTTAGCCTGCCCTGAACTATTCCAAATCTAGTAGAACTCATCTTATTGTAAATAACATCTTTGGATTTGCATTGTTTATTGTTACTCTAATGTAAATGCTAGATGCTGACGAAGATTTTCTGCAATTGGCGCCTCTGCTTCGTAAGTTCGCTTTACACCATCTCCCATTGCAACTTCAATTTTTCTAACTGCACCAATTAATTGTCTCAAGCCTGCTGGTTGAACTGATGCAGATTGGTCGGACCCATACATAGATCGATCTAATGTTATATGTCTTTCTAATGATGTGATGCCAAGAGCACTAGCAGCATAAGAAACCGCCAACCCTACTTCATGCCCACTATAACCAACATTACAGTCAAATTTCTCTCTTAGAGTTGTAATCATATTAAGATTAGCTTCTTCATCCTTCATTGGATAAATAGACACCGTATGCATCAGTTCGAAAGGGCAATTTGCTTGTTTAAATATTTTAACTGCCTTATTAATATCCTTGTATGTTGTCATACCAGTTGATATAAAAGTATGCCTTCCCTCTTTCGCTATCATCTTAAGCAAATCTTCAAAAACAATCATAGCAGAAGCAACTTTGTTATATTTACAATCAAATTGTTGCAGAAATTTTTGACTATTTAAATCCCACGCAGAGGCAAACCATTCGATTCCTTTACCCTTGCAGTATTGGTCAATCTCTTGATATTCATCGAAATCAAATTCCAAGCCAGCCTTTTGCTCACGCTGTGTTGTTCCCCATGGGCTCTCCCTTGGAGAATCTAAAAAGTCTTGAGTGTAAACTTTATCAAGATCACGTTTTTGAAATTTAACCGCATTACAGCCAGATTCAACTGCAACATCAATGAGTTGTTTACAAATGGACATATCTCCATTATGGTTAATCCCTATTTCTGCAATAATAAATATTGACACTTCTTCTCCTTTATGTATGTTTAATATAAAATTTTAACAAAATCTAAGCCTAGTATATCTTCTAGCAATTCCCTAACAACCCCATTACCACCATTTGTCTTAAGCACAATATCGGAGATTTCTTTGATTTTAGGGTGGCTATCGGCAGGACATACTGATATTCCGCATAACTGCATAGCACGATAATCATTTAGATCATTACCCATGTATAAGACACTCTTGAAGTCTATACCTTCTTTTTTTTTCAATTCTTTTAAAGCATTAACTTTATTATTAATTCCTTGAATTACAGGAATCTTTAACTTGTTTGCTCTGGCCTCAACAACCTGATTTTTTTCTGTTGATAAAATATAGGATTGTTTTTTCAATCTACGCAATACATCGAACGCCAAGCCATCTGCTCTGCTGCAAGCAACAGATTCTATGCCATTTTGATCTGTAAAAACAATATTATCAGTTAAGACTCCATCAAAGTCAAAAATGAGTGCATTAATTTTATCAAGATCAAATAGAGGGGCTTTATGCATAAAAAATTGTTAACTACAAGTATAAATGTGAATAATTATATAGCAATAAAATAAGATCAGTTGATTACCAGGGATAGGAATTTGCTTTTGGCAGATGTGGTGTCTTGGGTCTCGAAACCCTGTCGTTGTCTGTTTCACATCACTCCTGTCATCCCTAACCGCCATT
>NZAZ01000109.1 GCA_002686255.1 Rhodospirillaceae bacterium | reverse complement strand
AGTAGAAACTCTCATTGATTATAGGTTTACAGATGAAAATTCAATTGCAAATGCAATTTCAGGTAGTTATGATATCGAATTTTTGCCTAATCTAGATAGTGAAAACATTGATTTTAATTCTGAAATATTGTCAGTACAATATATCACTGACAACAGAATTGTCCCCATTAGTGTCCATGGTAGCACTCTTGATATTGCTATATCAGAGCCTTCTGCATTAAATCAAGTGCAAAGTATCGCCCTATTGACAGATAAAAAAGTTAACCCTTATCTTGTCACAATTAGTCAGATTAATGCAATTATAAATATGCTTAACCCTAGTGATTCTTCATCTTCCTTAAAGGAAAACGCTCCTAAAAATAATGGAAAAATTTCACCTCGAAAAGAAAAAAGTTCGATAAGTAATAAAGAGGGCACATCAACTTCAAAGCCAATACAAAAACAAAGCAAAACTACTCTAAAGCCAAAACCAAAAACTTCTTCTAAAGACTCAGAACCTGAGGAACAATATTCTGCGGTTGTCGTTGAATTTATTGATAAAAACCTTAAAAAAGCAATTGAAGATGGAGTGAGTGATGTTCACTTTGAAGTATTTAAGCATTCAGCCAGGATGCGCTTTCGTCTTGATGGTGTATTACAGGAAATAAAGGAAGTTGAAAAGGTATTGTTTGAAAATTATACAAAAATCATTACTCGTATTAAGATTATGTCAAAGCTTGATATAGCTGAGAGAAGAAAGGCTCAAGATGGTGCCATCAGTTTAAAAGTAGGTGGTAAAGAGGTTGATTTTCGAGTTTCTGTTATGCCAACAAGTTTTGGTGAAAGAGTGGTAATGCGTATTCTAGATACTGAAGGAATAGATTTATCAATAGAAAAATTAGGCTTTCAAGAAGAAGATGAGAAAGAATTTATTCACGCTGTAACTTCTCCTCAAGGTATGGTTCTTGTTACAGGACCAACTGGCTCCGGTAAATCAACTACTTTGTATGCTGCTCTTAGTAAAATTAATAGAGAAGGCATCAATATATTAACAGCAGAAGACCCTGTTGAATTTACGCTTGAAGGGGTTGGGCAGGTTCATGTTAGAGCAGATTATGGCATGACCTTTTCTTCTGCACTTCGATCTTTTTTAAGACAAGATCCTGAGGTTGTTATGGTGGGTGAGATTCGTGACAAGGAGACAGTTGATATTGCTATTAAGGCCGCTTTGACTGGACACCTAGTCCTTTCTACACTTCACACCAACGATGCAGTCAGTACAATTACTCGACTAATGAATATGGGTGTAGAACCCTACTTAATAACATCGTCGCTGACTTTAGTTGTAGCTCAAAGATTAGCAAGAAAAAATTGCACTGAATGTATCCAAGAAGATGAAACAGTTAATGAAAGTCAACTCAGGTCTATTGGTTTTTCTGCTGAAGATGCCACAAGAGTTACACTCTTCCATGGAAAAGGTTGTAATAATTGTAAAGGAACAGGCTATAAGGGTCGAAAAGGTATCTATGAAGTTTTAAGAGTTACTGATAATATGATTGAAGGGATATTAAAAGAATTAACCACTCCAGAGTTAAAGGAAATAGCTATAAGTAAAGATAATTTCTTATCTATGCAGGAAATTGGCAGGACCTACCTTCAGCAGGGAGATATATCGATTGAAGAGTACAAAAGAATACTAATCTTGGATTAATTATTAGAACTAAATATGGCAGTAACCTACTCCTATAAAGGCATACACGATAATAAATATACTGAAGGCAAAGTTACTGCCCTTAACAAGGATGAGGCTGCATACAAATTAAAAGAAGACAAAATAATAATTACCTCTTTAGTTAAAGTCTCAGGCAAAGAAGAAGCTAGAAAAGAAAAAAAAGAATCAAAAAAAGCTACAAAAATTCCAAAAAAAATACCAGTAGCAGAAGTTATTACTTTTACTAAAAAATTCGAAACCATGGTTAGAGCTGGTCTGCCAATACTGGAAACTATTAAGATGATTGAAGAGCAAACCGACCACAAAGGGTTTAAGTTAATGATATCTGCTATTCATCAATCAGTTGAAACAGGAAATACTTTATCAGACTCATTTGAAAAATATCCTGGAGCATTTGACAATATTTATATCAATCTTCTTAGGGCTGGAGAATCAAGTGGTAAGGTTCAATTATTTTTATCCAAATTAGTTGTCAATATGGAAAAACAACAAAAAATTAAAAGCAGCATTAAAAGCGCAATGACTTACCCAATAATTCTCTTAATTGTAGCGACTGCAGTAGTCTCTTTGATGTTGATTTTTGTTGTTCCTGTTTTCGAAGAGATGTTTGCCAGTAATGAAGGCGGTCTTCCAGCCTCCACCCAAGCCGTAGTTAATATGAGCGCATTTATCCGTGACCCTATGAAAGGAGGAGTCTTAGCATTCCTATTAGTAGCAATTTTCATGTCAGCATCATTCTCAATTAAGAAGAATTATAAGATAAGAAAATCTTGGCATAAATTAGTACTTAAATTACCCCTTTTTGGTGGGCTGGTAAATAAGTCATCATTATCTAAAATAGCAATGATCCAAGGAAATTTAAGAGCTGCAGGTGTTCCTGAAATGGAATCTCTTGATATAGCTGCTAGTGCTAGTAATAATCTTGTAATTAAAGAGGCTATGGATGATGTTCGAAGAGGTGTATTTTCAGGAGAGCCTTTATCACAATTATTCGAAAAAACACCATCTATATTTCCACCTTCATTTATTGCTCTTATTTCTGTAGGTGAAAGAACAGGAAATATGGAGGAAATGTACGGATCAATTGCAAGTTATTATGAAAGTGAAATGGATATTGTAATTGCAAGACTCACATCCATGCTTGAGCCTATTATGATGGTATTCATGGGGGTTACAGTGGGTGGTATTCTTGTAGCAATGTATACTCCTATGTTTCAAATGGGAGAAACATTCTAATTTTTTTGTCAAGCGTAAATTATCTTAAGGCACCCAATACACTATATCTTTTAGAAGAGTAGGAGGGTTAGAACTAGAACTGCATGGAGAGGCAGTGCAAGTTTGAATATAAAAAGGATTATTAGAAATGTTGTCTGCCCAGTAATGACTAAGTCCTGGCTGATTTGGAGTCCTACTTTTGCCAATTGGTAGTCCTTGAGAAGGGTTGTAACAGTTATTAAAATCTGAACCTACAAAATGGTCTCTCATGTATCCATCCCATTGACTAAATGGCTGGCTGCAACTTCTAGTAACTGCACTTCCATTTCTATCTTTTAAGACTATACTTGATTCCATACCACACCTTAACAAAACTTGATTAGTAAAGTTGACCATTGTTTTATGATTTTCTTTACTACAGTTTATCTTGGCACTAGTTAGATAGCCATTGTACATAGGAATACCAACACCTGCCAAAATGCCAATAATAGCAACAACAATTAAAAGCTCAATTAGAGTAAAGGCTTTCTTCATGCACCGATTATATGTTAGCTTGAGCTAAAATTAAAATTTCGCTTCATGTGTGAGGAGTGGAAATAAATCAATAATTGTAACAACAATTAACAACTCTCTTCGTTAATGCTGGTTTTAGTATTATATTTCTATATTCAATGTTATTCTCTTGTGACTTCATCCCAACCGCTTTTTGGAAAATACTCGTTAGATCCAGTCTCCGTTCCAATGTTTGATTTGATTCTAAATAAGCCGTTATGAACTGCATAAATAGAAGTTTGCCCAAGACCAGCAGGAGCTGAACGTACCACAATATTGCTTCTATTTTTATCCCATGGATTTCTCTGGATAGTGCCAAAATATTGCATAAAGTGCCACGCCCATTTTGTACCGGTATCGCTACATTTGCGGTCAAACTCTTGCAATCTAATAGTTGAAGCACCTGTTGAACATTGTGTCATGGTTGCCGCCACAAACCTTACAATATTTGAGTGATTTTTCTTTGTAGCTTCAACCTTTGCAGAAGCAATGTACCCGTTATACATAGGTATTCCAACCCCCGCTAGAATTCCTATAATAGCAACAACAATCAATAGCTCAATAAGTGTAAAACCCTTCTTTACTAAGGGCATTGTCCTCCACTCTTCATTTCATTATTCTCATTAAGGCAGTACTTAGTTAAGTTTGAGCCACTTTTTGGTCTAGCAGCAGCCAAAAATCCAGAAGAGTGATTATTAATGAAGTAGTAGTAATCGCCGTTTTCGTCTAAAGTTTTATTACCTCCAAAAAGATTGGTGTTTATTCGACTAGTACAGTTACAGTTTTGTGCCAAATAGTAACTATTATTGTCAGAATAATAGTCTGATTCCATTAAAGCAATAGATCTCAAATTATTTTGGGCAGCGGTTTCTTTAGTGCTTTTTATATGGTCGTTATACATAGGTATTCCAACCCCCGCTAGAATTCCTATAATAGCAACAACAATCAATAACTCAATAAGTGTAAAACCCGCTATAAAGCGGGTTTTATGGTGAGTTATGTTGCTATTAAAATTACTCTTTTGCAATCTCATCCCAACCACTAGAAGGTAAATAAACACTACCACCAGACTCATTACCGATATTTGTTCTTAACCTGATATTATTTCCAGAGTAATATATTGATGTTTGACCTAAAGTTGGACTGGTACTGCTAGAATATCTAGCTGAAGGTTGGCTACTATGTGGATTTTCATTTAATGAGATAAAGTAAGTTGCAAAATAAGATGCAAACTGGCTAGTACTAGAACTACAACTACGACTGTTACTACCCAATTTAACTGAAGCAGCTCCAGTTGAACATTTTGTGAGTGATGCTGCAACAAAACTTTTTATATTTGAGTGGTTTGTTTTTGCACTTTCAACCTTTGCAGATGCCATATATCCATTGTACATTGGTATTCCGACACCAGCCAATATACCAATAATAGCAACCACAATAAGTAATTCAATTAAAGTAAAACCTCGGATAATTCCTTTTTTCCTTGTTTTTATCATTATCAATCTCCCTTAAGTAATTCAGTAAGACATCTACTAGTTATAGCTATAAATGTAAACGCTTTTAATTATATATCAAATACAGGGTTCAAGTATACCCACGTTTTATTGAAATAATAATTTATATAATAAGTTAATAATTCCAAAGCTCGTATTTATTCCAAATAATTTCTACATCTTCAACTCCATTGTCGTAAGCCAAACTAAGCCAATGCTTAGCTTCAATTAAAGAAATAACGGTCCCATTACCGATAATATACATAACTCCTAAATTGTATTGGGCTTTAGGGTGACCTTGTTCTGCAGCCTTTTTATACCAATCAAAAGATATATTATCATCCATCATGACCCCATAACCCTTTGCATACATGCCAGCTATATTAAATTGAGCGTCAGCAGAACCTTTTTCTGCAAGTGGCAGCCATTCATTAAATGCTGCCTTGTAATTTCCTTTTTTATAGGCATCCCAGGCATCACTAGATTCAGCAAGTATAGAGCCTATAAAACTGAAAGAGAGTATTAAAGAAAACAGAAATATTTTTGGTTTCATAACTAACAGATAAGATATTGACCATAATAATTTAAAACTAAATTTAAGAATCAGTATATACCGATATCCAAAAAAGGTTAAATTTATTTATCAAGTTATAGTCATTTTTTAGCTTTTTAGAAACCATAGAATAAGGTAACCATAAGGCTACTATTTCTGGGCAGGAATAGTCGGTGTTATCGACTTGACGTTGAGGTTTTGGGCGCGATGTCTGAGCGCATGGTCCATCAGTGTTAGCGCCAACATAGCCTCCGCTATCGGGGTTGCCCTGATACCGACGCATGGGTCATGGCGCCCGGTTGTAGAGACCTGGGTTTTTTTGCCTTGCTTGTCAATGCTATTTACATTCACTCGAATGCTCGAGGTTGGTTTCAGGGCAATTGAAACGAGTATATCCTGACCTGAGCTGATACCGCCAAGAATGCCGCCAGCATTGTTTGAATCGAAACCCTCAGGAGTGATTGAATCGCGATGTTCGGTGCCTTTTTGGCTAACAACATCAAAGCCAGCGCCTATCTCGACGCCCTTGACCGCATTGATACTCATCATAGCACGTGCAATTTCCGCGTCAAGACGGTCAAAGATTGGTTCGCCTAGACCGGTAATCATGTTGCTAGCGACGACATTAATTCTGGCACCAATAGAGTCGCCAGACTTTCTGAGGTTGTCCATATAGCTTTCCATTTCAGCAACCTTGGTTGCGTCTGGGCAGAAGAACGGGTTTTGATGGACCTCGTCCCAGTCAAAGTTCTCAATTGCAATTGGCCCTAGCTGGGCGAGATAGCCGCGGATCTCAATGCCGTAATTTTCCCGAAGGTACTTCTTTGCGATACCGCCAGCTGCCACTCTGATAGCCGTCTCTCTGGCAGATGACCTGCCACCGCCACGGTAATCTCTTATTCCGTATTTTTGCTGGTAGGTATAGTCGGCATGTCCAGGACGAAAAGTGTTGGCGATTTGACTATAATCTTTAGGTCTCTGGTCGGTGTTTTGAATCACCAGCCCAATCGGCGTCCCTGTAGTTACACCTTCAAAAGTGCCGGAAACTATCTTGACCTCGTCAGACTCTCTTCTCTGGGTAGTGTGCCTTGAGCTGCCAGGCTTTCTTAAGTCTAGATCGCCTTGGAGATCCTCTTCGCTCAAAGACATTCCTGGCGGGCAGCCGTCTACGATACCCAAGAGCGAGTCTCCGTGACTCTCACCGGCTGATGTTAGGGTAAATAATTTTCCAAAAGTGTTGCCAGACATTGACCTTATTCGCGCATTATATCTATCGCCAATATTATACCTATGCCAAATTTTTTAACACAAAAGATTAGT
>NZAZ01000108.1 GCA_002686255.1 Rhodospirillaceae bacterium | reverse complement strand
TGGCCGATGCACCCAGATCGCCCTGCAACCGTTTCGGCACCGGATCGCCGCGCCAATCGAGAAACAGAATTGATCCAATTTGGGCCGGAAAGACCCTAGCGGATGAAGGACGCTTCGACGACGAAGCGGGCGTTCCTGGCGCTCGCCATTTTGGCCTTGTGCCTGGTTTCCGGCCTAAACACGGCCGCCCGGGCCGGGGTGTTCAACCCCGAAACCTTTACGCTCGCCAACGGCATGCGGGTGGTCGTCGTCGGCAACCACCGGGTGCCGGTGGTCACCCACATGGTCTGGTACGGCGTCGGGTCGGCCGATGAAGGCCCGGGCGAATCCGGGATCGCGCATTTCCTCGAACACCTGATGTTCAAGGGCACGAAAAAGCGCCAGCCCGGGGAATTTTCCAAGATCCTGGCCCGCAACGGCGGCCGCGAAAACGCGTTTACGTCCACCGACTACACCGCTTATTTCCAGACCGTCGCCGTTGACCGCCTGGAGATGGTGATGGAGATGGAAGCCGACCGGATGACCAATCTCAGGCTCACCGAACAGAGCGTGGCGACGGAAAAGGCGGTGGTGCTGGAGGAACGCCGGTCGCGCACCGACAACAACCCGGCCTCGATCCTGCGCGAACAGGTCAACGCGGCGCTGTTCCTGAACTATCCCTACCGCCGGCCGGTCATCGGCTGGGCCCACGAAATCGAGGCGTTAAGCCTGAAAAACGTCATGGCGTTCTATAAAAAATGGTATGCGCCGGGCAACGCCATCCTGGTCGTCGCCGGCGACATCACGGCGGCGAAGCTGAAACCGCTGGCGGAAAAATATTACGGCCGCATCCCGGCGCCGCCGCCGACGGCCCGGGTGCGGCCCGCGGAACCGCCGCAAAGCGCCAGCCGCAGGCTCGTCTACAAGGACGCGCGCGTGCGCCAGCCGACATGGAGCCGCACCTACCTGGCGCCCAGCTATTTGACCGGCGAAACCGGGCACGCCTATGCGCTTGAGGTGCTGGCCGACATTTTCGGCGCCGGCGCCACCAGCCGCCTTTACCGCTCGCTTGTCGTCGAAAATAAAATCGCCGTCTCGGCGGGCAGCTACTACGCGCCCGACGCCCGCGGGCCCGGCCGGTTCTCCCTTTACGCCAGCCCTCAACCCGGCGTCGGCATGGGGGCCCTGGAAAAGGCCATGGAGGCGGAACTGACAAAGATTCTGACCCAAGGCGTCAGCGCCTCGGAGGTCGCCCGGGCCAGGAAGCGCCTGCGGGCGCAGGCCGTCTATGCCCGCGATTCCCTGCAGGGCGGCGCCCGGGTCTTGGGCGCCGCCCTGGCCATCGGCATGACGGCCGAGGACGTCGAGACCTGGCCGGACCGCATCGGCGCCGTCACCGTCGAGGAGGTAAACGCGGCGGCGAAGGCGGTGTTGAAGGAAGGCCGCTCGGTGACCGCCCTGCTGCTGCCGAAGAAGACGGGCTGAGCCTCCATGACCGGAAAAACGACAACCTTTTTCGCCCCCTTGTTTCTGCTGGTCTTGCTGGTGGGCGTCCTCTTCGCCCCGCCACAGGCCTACGCGGTGACCATCGAGAGAGTGCTGTCGCCGGGCGGCGTCGAGGCCTGGCTGGTGCGCGATCACACCAACCCGATCATCACCATGCGCTTCGCCTTTCGCGGCGGCGCGGCGCTCGACCCCGGGGGCCGGGAGGGCTTGGCCAACATGGTTTCCGCCCTGCTCGACGAAGGCGCCGGCGATCTCGACAGCAAGACCTTTCAGGGGCGGCTCGAGGACCTGGTGATCACGCTGCGCTTCGATGCCGGGCGCGACAATTTCGGCGGCCGGCTTCGGACCCTGGTCGAAAACAAGAAAACGGCCTTCGAACTCCTGACCCTGGCGCTGACCCGGCCGCGTTTCGATGCCGAGCCGGTGGCAAGGATCAGGAGCCAGATTCTTTCCTCTCTGCGCCAGGACGCCGAGGACCCCAACGCCATCGCCGCCAAGACGCTGTTCAAGACCCTGTTCCCGGCCCACCCCTACGGCCGCCCCGTCGACGGCACCCTGGAAAGCGTCGCCGCCATCACCCGGACCGGCCTCATGGGCTTCGTCCGGCGCCGGCTGGCCAGGGACAATTTGGTGATCGGCGTCGTCGGCGACATCACCGCCGATATGCTCAAACCCGTGTTGGACAAGACCTTCGGCGGGCTCAAGGACAAGGCCCGGCCGTGGGCGATCCCCGAAGCCGCCCTGCAAGGCCGGGGCCGGACAGTGGTCGTCAGCAAGCCGGTGCCGCAAAGCGCCATCGTCTTCGCCGGCAAGGGGCTAAAACGCCGGGATAGGGACTTCTACGCCGCCTACGTGATGAACCACGTCCTCGGCGGCGGCGGTTTTACGTCCAGGCTTTACAACACGGTGCGCGAAAAGCGGGGGCTGGCGTATTCCGTCTATTCCGCCCTTCATCCCCTGGACCGCGCCGGTCTGATCTTCGGCGGCGCCGGCACCGCCAACAAAAGGGCGTCGGAAACGATCGCCGTCATGCGCGGCGAATGGAAGCGCATGGCGGCCAAGGGCATGAGCGAAAAGGAACTGGCCGACGCCAAGACCTTTTTGACCGGGTCCTATCCGCTCCGCTTCACGTCGTCGGACCGCATCGCCTCGATGCTGATCGGCATCCAGATGGACGACCTCGGCATTGACTATCCCGACCGCCGCAACGGCCTGATCGAGGCCGTGACCTTGGCCGACGTCAACCGGCTGGCGAAGAAGCTGCTGCGCCCGGACCAATTGACCGTGGTCGTCGTCGGCCGGCCCGACGGGGTCAAGAGCACCAACTGAGCGGCCGCGTCCAGCGGCCCTGCTGGAAGCGCGCCTCTCCTTCGACGAAGCTCAGGATGAGGCGCGCGAGTCGAAGGATTTCCTCATCCCGGGGAGCCCGCGCCGGTGGGCGTCTCGAAGGATTTCCTCATCCCGGGGAGCCCGCAAAGCGGGCGGTAAAGGCGGAAGGATTTCCCCGTCCCGGGGAGCCCGCGCCGGCGGGCGTCTCGAAAGATTTCCTCATCCTGAGCAGCGAGCGCAAGCGAGCGTGTCGAAGGAGAGAAAATCCGTTCCCAGGCCCAATGCGATTGCCCTGCCTTGGCCTTGCCGCCGCCTTGATGATATAGGTTTGATGGCGCTGGAGCTGGAGCGGATTTGGCGGCATGACTCGCCTTCGCGGAGCCCGCTTCGGCGGGCGAAGGAATGTCAGACACCGGAATACACCTTAACTTCGCCGCCAACCTGTCCAACAATGTGGGACCAGCTCACTTAACCCTTAACAAGTGCTTCCCTATTTGTTCTTGACAGGCCGGGAAAAATATGATCTTATTCTCTTTTATTTTTAAAATAGGAATTACAGATCATGACGTCGCTGACATCGCCTAAAAATTCCCGTTATCCGCCGCCAAAAGGGGAAATGACGACAAATGACGACTTCCGCGCCCTTTTTGCGGCCTTGAATCCAGCAAAATCAATGGGTTAAGGAGAAAAAGGCGGCAAAAAATGACGACATTCGGACGACATAGGGACGACACAAGGACGACATGAGGACGACATGGGGACGACACGGCGACGACACAGGGACGACGGGACCGCGCCTCTCCTTCGACTGGGCCTCTTGCCTTCGCGAAGCCGGGGCTTCGCTTCGGCGAAGCAAGGTCGGCCCGCTCAGGATGAGGCTTCGACGGAGCCCGGAAGAGGCTTCGACGGAGCCCGGGATGAGGCGGCGGGTAAAGACGAAGGATTTCCTCATCCTGAGCTCCGTCGAAGGAGAGGAAATCCGTTCCCAGGCCAAATGCGATTGCCCCGGCGGCAGGCGGGCCGCGTCTCTGGTTGCGGCAATCCATTTCTGTTAATCTCGTCTCCCCGACGGAACCGGTTGTTTTCACCATGGCGTCCTTGAAAAGTTCTCCCGCCTGGAAGGCGCTCGAAGCCCACCGCGAGAAAACCGCCGGCCTGCACATGCGCGACCTGTTCGCCGGCGATAAGGACCGGCTCAAAGCGATGTCGGTGGGCCTGGGCGGGCTGTTCCTCGATTATTCCAAGAACCGGGTGAGCGCCGAAACCTGTGCGCTGCTGATTGACCTGGCCCGCGAGGCCGACGTCGAAGGCTGGCGCGGACGCATGGCCACAGGCGAAAACATCAATACCACCGAGGGGCGCCCGGCGCTGCATATGGCGCTCCGCGACCCCGGCGGCGGCAACGGGGAAATCATCGCCGCCCGCAAGGCCATGGAAAGAATTTGTAACGATATCCGGGACGGCAAAATGACCGGCGCCACCGGAAAACCTTTCCAGGCCGTCGTTCATATCGGCGCCGGCGGCTCACACCTGGGCCCGGCGATGGTTGTCCGCGCGCTCAAGGCCTATCGGGACGGCCCCGATATCCGTTTCGTCTGCAACGTCGACGGCGCCCAGATCGCGCAAGTCCTCGACGGGTTGGTCCCGGAAACGACGCTTTTCATCGCCGCGTCTAAATCCTTCACCACCGAGGAAACCCTGACCAACGCCCGAACCGCTTATGCCTGGCTGAGCGAAGGCCTGGGCGAAACCGGGGGCGGCGGCGCGGGTGAAGCCGTGGGCGCCCATTTCATCGCCGTTACCGCCAACGCCGGCGCGGCCGGGGATTTCGGCATCGGCGAAAACAGCATCATTGCGCTGGCCGAAGGGGTCGGCGGGCGGTTTTCCGTGTGCTCGGGGGTCGGGCTGGCGGCGGCGTTGGCCGTCGGCTGGGAGAATTTCGCCGCCATGCTTTCCGGCGCCCACGACATGGACCGGCACTTTATGGAATCGTCCCTGGACGCCAACATGCCGGTGATCTTAGGCGCCATCGGCATCTGGAACATCGACTTCCTGGGCGCCGAAGCGCTGGCGATACTTCCCTATGACGAGGGGTTGGGTCTGTTGCCCGCTTACCTCCGGCAATTGGAGATGGAAAGCAACGGCAAGTCCACCGGCCGCGACGGAACCGTCCTCGACGCCGGCGGCGCGCCCATCGTCTTCGGCCAACCGGGGACCGGCGGCCAGCACGCCTTTTATCAGGCCATCCATCAGGGCCGGCGATTGATCGCCAGCGATTTCATCGTCCCCTTGCGGACCCACCACCCTATCGGCGGTGGCGACCACCACCAACGGCTGCTGGCCAACGCCTTCGCCCAGTCGCAAGCCCTGATGACGGGCCGCGATTCCGCCGGACAACCCCCGCACCGGGCGTTCGAAGGCAACCGGCCGTCGAACACGATCCTGATGGACCGGGTCGATCCCTTCACCCTGGGCCAGTTGATCGCCCTTTACGAACACAAGGTCTTCGTCCAGGCGGTGATCTGGGGCATCAACCCGTTCGACCAGTGGGGCGTCGAGCTGGGCAAGGAACTGGCGGCGGCGATCCTGCCGGAAGTCCTGGGCCGCGCCGCTTCCGGGGATCATGATTGCTCGACCCGGGGGCTGATCGCCCGCGCCCGGAAGGCCAAGGAGGAATAGCAACCGTGACCATCCGCCGCCTGCCGGAAACCGTCATCAACCGCATCGCCGCCGGCGAGGTGGTCGAGCGCCCGGCCTCGGTGGTCAAGGAACTGGTGGAAAACGCCATCGACGCCGGCGCTGCGCGCATCGACGCCGTGATCCGCGGCGGCGGCCAGACGCTGATCGCGGTATCCGACGACGGCCACGGCATGGGCAAGGACGACCTCACCCTGGCCGTCGAGCGCCACGCCACGTCGAAGCTCCCCGGCGACGACCTGCTGACCATCGAAAGCCTCGGCTTCCGCGGCGAGGCGCTGCCGTCCATCGGCGCCGTGGCCAGGCTTTCCATCGCCAGCCGCGCCGACGGGGCCGACGACGCCTGGGCCCTTTCCGTCGACGGCGGCGCGCTCACAGGGCCGGAACCGGCGGCGCACCCCAAGGGCACCCGCATCGAGGTCCGGGACCTGTTTTTCGCCACCCCGGCCCGGCTCAAGTTCCTAAAGACGCCGCGCACCGAACAGACCAACGCCGTCGACGCCGTCAAGCGCCTGGCCATGGCTTATCCCGGGATCGGATTTCGTTTAAGCGACGGCGAGCGCGAACTGGTCAAGCTGCCGCCGGCCTCCGGCGACGAAGCCCGCCTTGAGCGCCTCGGGCGCATCATGGGCAAGGACTTTTATGACAACGCCATGGCCATCGACGCCGAACGCGAAAGGATAAGGCTTTCCGGCTATGCCGGGCTGCCGACCCTGAATAGGGGCAACGCGCAGATGCAGTTCCTGTTCGTCAACGGCCGCCCGGTCAGGGACAGGCTTCTGTTCGGCGCGCTTCGCGGGGCGTACCGGGAATTCATCGCCGCGGAACGTTATCCGCTGGTGGCGTTGTTTTTGGAGCTGCCGGGGCAAGCCGTCGACGTCAACGTCCATCCGGCCAAGGCCGAAGTCCGGTTCCGCGATTCCGGGCTGGTCCGGGGGCTGATCGTCGGCGCCTTGAAGCACGCGCTGGCCAAAGCCGGACACCGGGCCTCGACCACGGCCGCCAGCGCGGCGCTGGGCGCGGCCAGGCCCGGCGGCGGCGGAATTCACCCTTCCCCCGGGGGCGGCGCCGGTTACGCATCGGCCGGGCTCGGGGAACGGGCCGATGAATTCCACCGTCCGCTCCCCGGCCTCGACGCGCCGCCGTCAGGTTCCATTGTCGCCGACCGGGAAACCGGGAATTTGGCCGATTACCCCCTCGGCGTCGCCCGCGCCCAGGTGCACGAGACCTACGTCGTCGCCCAGACCGAGGACGGCATCGTCATCGTCGATCAGCACGCCGCCCACGAACGGCTGGTCCAGGAACGCATCAAGAAGGCGCTGGAATCCGGCGGCGTGCCCCGGCAAGGGATGCTGATCCCGGAGGTGGTGGAACTGGACGAAGGGGCGCAAGGGCGGCTGATTGAACGCGCCGATGAGCTTGCGGAACTGGGGCTGGTGATCGAGGCCTTCGGCGACGGCGCCGTGATGGTGCGCGAAATCCCGGCCCTGTTGGGGGAGACGGACATCCAGGGGCTGGTCCGCGACCTCGCCGACGACCTGGCGGCCTTCGACGAGGGCCTGGCGTTGAAGCAGCGCCTCGGCGACGTCTCAGCGACCATGGCCTGCCACGGTAGCGTGCGCGCCGGACGGCGGCTGAACGGGGCGGAAATGAACGCGCTTCTGCGCGAGATGGAAGCCACCCCCCATTCCGGCCAGTGCAGCCACGGCCGCCCGACCTACGTGGAGTTGAAACTGGCCGACATCGAGAAGCTGTTCAGGCGGCGCTAGTCGGATGACCTCGGGAAGCCGTCCTACGGGTCGCGAAATTATGAAAGTGAGGACTAAACCCTTCGCAGGAACACCAGCCGGGCGGCGCCGTAGGGGCGCTCGTCGAAAATCTCGAACCCCTTCGGCGGCTCCATCGCCTCCTTGGCCGCGACCTCGGCGACGGCGGCGGCGCCCTCCGCCAGCCAGCCCTTGGCCGCCAATCCGAGGAGCGCCGGGACAACTAGGCCCGAATCGTAGGGCGGATCGAGGAACGCCAGCCCCCCCGGCGTCTTGGCGATGCGGGGCGGCGGTGGCAGGCGGGCGGCGTCGAGCTTCAACAGGGTCACCTTGCGGCCTAGCCCCAGGGCGCCGGCGTTCTTGCGCACCAACGCCAATGCCGCCCCGTCGTTGTCGATGAAGACGCCGTGCCCGGCGCCCCGCGACATCGCCTCCAGCCCCAGGGCGCCGGTGCCGGCGAAAACGTCGATGACGCTCACACCCTCCAGGTCGACCCCTCCGGCCCCGTGGGCGAGGACGTTGAACAGCGATTCCCGGACCCGGTCGGCGGTCGGGCGCAGTTCCCGTCCCTTTTGGGTGTTCCGGGCCGGCGCCTTCAGGGTCCGGCCCTTCAGGGAGCCGCCGACGATGCGCATTATGTAACCTCCCCCAACTGTTCGCGCAGCACCTTGCCGGTGACCTCCGATGTCTGGCCGCGCTTCAGGTTGCCGAGCTGAAACGGCCCGTAGGCGAGCCGTATCAGCCGGTTCACCTCCAGGCCCATATGCTCCATCACTTTTCTGATCTCGCGATTGCGGCCTTCCTCCAGCGACACCGTCAGCCAGGCGTTGGCCCGCCGCTGCTTGTCCAGCGCGGCGCGGATCGGCCCGTACTTGATGCCGGAAACGGTGACGCCCTTTTCCAAACTTTTCAATTTCCTCTCGTTCACGATGCCGTGGACGCGGATCCGGTAGCGCCGCGTCCAGCCGGTGGCCGGCAGTTCCAGCCGCCGCGCCAGGCCGCCGTCGTTGGTCAGCAAAAGCAGTCCTTCGGAGTTCATATCCAGCCGCCCGACGGAGACCACCCGGGGCAGCGTTCCCGTTAGTTTCTCGAAGACGGTGGCCCGGCCCTGGGGATCGCCGTGGCTGGTGACCAGGCCGGGCGGCTTGTGATACCGCCACAGGCGCATGGGCGCCGCCGCCGGGATCGGATCGCCGTCCACCGTCACGGTGTTTTCCGCCGTTACCGTTACCGCCGGCGTCGTCAGCGTCTTGCCGTCGACGGCGACGCGCCCGGCGGCGATCCAGCGTTCGGCCTCGCGCCTGGAGCACAGCCCGGCCCGGGCCAGCACCTTGGCGACGCGTTCGGGTTTTCGTGTGACAGGTGATTTTGTTTTAGCGGCCATGGTTTGCACTCTATGGCCCCGCCTCAACACCCGCAAGAGCCCCCGGCCCCTCAAGCCAGGGAGGCCAAAAGGCTTTAAAATAAGTGTATATACAATTATTTTATTTATTAAAATTTAGATTTAGTGCTCATCTAAACCTATATATTCTGCGCTTTTTTAAATGTATATACACCTTTTGTGTTATCTTTTTATTAACTTATCCCGCGTAGGCCACGGCCCTTGACGGCGCCGCCACCCAAGGGCAGGGTCGGGGCCATGAACAAACCCGAGCCCAAACCAATGGAACTGGCGCTGCGCCAGGCCGAGGCCGCCGCCGGGCGCGGCGAGGTGCCGGTCGGCGCCGTCGTCGTCGACGGCAAAACCGGACGCCTGCTGGCCGCGGCCGGCAACCGGGTCGAGGAACGGGCCGATCCCACCGCCCACGCCGAGATGCTGGCGATCCGGGAGGCCGCCCAAACCCAAGGCTCGGCCCGGCTCGACGGCATCGACCTTTACGTGACGCTGGAGCCCTGCGCCATGTGCGCCCAGGCGATGACGCTGGCCCGCATCCGCCGCCTCTATTTCGGCGCCTACGACCCCAAGTCGGGCGGCGTCGAGCACGGCGCCAGGGTGTTCACGCACGCCACCTGCCACCACAAACCGGAAGTCATAGGCGGCCTCGACGAGACCCGGGCGGCGGCGCTGCTGAAAGACTTCTTCAAGGACAGGCGCTAGGGGGCGGCAGGCCGATTGCGGCACAGGGACGCCAATGCTTGGCAGGGGGATAGCGAATTTAATCTGGAAACGTATCAACCAGCTCTTTGACCTGGGCTTTGGCATTCTTAAGTAAAGACTCGCCGTCGCCGACAAGGAGGATGTCGAAGTCGAGATCGAGGAACCTACGCACGTTACTCCGAAGGCGAGCCGGGTCATCCATGACGCGCTCCGGCAAGAGTCCGCATTGCCCCGGCGGGTTGCCGATGATTGCATCGCCGACGATCAGAATCCCCCGTTCCCGCCACAACAAGGCAACCTCGCCCGGTGACTTTCCGGAGGCGTCGACCACCTCCAACGGCCCGACCGTGCCGCCGACTTCCAACCCGTCGTCCAGTTCCGTTCCCTGGCTTCGAGCGTGGTCCGCGTCGTCGGCGTGGATGACCGTCCGTGCGCCGGTGCCTGCGCGTACCCGATTCGCCGCGCGGTAATGATTGCGGTTGGTGAGGATGATCCAGGCCACACCCTCGCTGACGAGGGCATCCATGTCGTCATCCGTCGGTTCGACGGGATCGATACAGATGTTGCCGCTGGGATCGCGAACGAGGTGGCCGTTGAAGTTGTAACCGTGGGGTTCGGAAAACCACGGCCACGTCAGAATATCGCTGACGATGCCCCGCATGCTCGGCTCCCTTGCTTTCCTCCGACTGGGCGAAAGCTACCGTATTCTCAACTGTGATGGAAGGCTCTGTTTATGGGCAACAATCGGATTATCATCATTTCCCGCACCGGGGTCCCAAGAGGGAAACCATAAACTCTTGCAACGCGGGAGCCATCCACACAGGACATTCGGGGAAACCACGAGGAGTTCGCATTCCGCACACCCGAACATAAAAGGACGGTATCGTCCGTTGGAGGCAAATGCGGCTAGTAGCCTGTATCACCTAAATTGCAGCCCTACGATCGCTTTTCCCGTTTCCTCGGCAGGAGGAAACGCGACGGCGATGCGGGCACATCGGCAAGTGTTTCCGACGCCCCGAGGGGACGGGAAAAGCGACCCGGAGGGCGGCGCTGCGAGGCTTCCGGACGTCGTCGCGCGCCGCTTGTGGTGGGTGGCACCACGGCGCAACGCGCTCCTAGCCGGAAACCTCGCAACGCCGTCGTAGGGGTACAATTTAGGTGATACAGGCTACTAGCTTTGGTTCGAAGCGCTCAGGCGGGCTTCAGGTAACTATGCCAGATACTGAAGTTGACGCTATCCTTTCGGGGCGCATCCGAACCCCAAAGTTCTTGCGCCGTGAAGCGAACGCTGTAAACCGGTTGGCGGTTTTTCCCGTCGGGTTCCGTTGCGCCGTCCGGCATCGGCGTTATCGGAAAAGAGAAGTCGCCGAGACGCCGTTCAACGACACCGATCTTGCCGCGTACGAATCGTGGCAGATGGGCATGGCCGACCGGCTCGATATCGCGCACGACAACCCGGTCGTTGATGGCGAACCCTTCGCCGGACCGTTGTTCCGCGCGCAACGCGGCGAACGTCCGGTCGAGTTCGGATGGTGTCACCAAACCCTTTTCAAGCAGCAGTTTTTCACAAGCCGCGAGCCACAGTTCCGCGTAATTCCGATTGATGCTCTTGCCGTCGCCGGTCAGCACGGCCTCGGCCTTCTTGGCGCCATCCTCCGAATGCCGGTAATGCCCCGGCGCCTCGATCTCGGCACTGAACTTGTCGACCCATTCCGGCCAGGAATAGTGTTCGTGCTCAAACAGTTTCATGACGATGGCGATGGCGCGGGCCGCGGCTTCGTCGGCGTAAAGCGCGCCGTCATCGTCCCGGAACAGACGCTCCAGTTCGCCCGGTAGTGTTCTTTCGCTCATGACCTGCCTCCCCAGGCGGGTTCCAACTGGTAATCCCAAAGATTGAAGTTCAGGCTGTGCCTCCCGGCCGCCTCCGCGCCCCAGATCCCGGACGCCGAAAACCGCACGCAATAGACATGTTGCAGGGTGTCGTTGCCGTCATGATCGTGGTCATGTCCGACGGCCCCGGGAAAAACGAACAAACCGCGGTCGCTCTCCACCACGCCTGTCTTGCCGCGCAGGTAGAGCGGCAAATGGGTGTGGCCCTCTCTTTTGATGTCGCGCACGATGACTCGCCTACCGGCGGCAAAACGCGGTCCATCGCGCCCGGCCTTTTCAAAGGCGTCGATGCGCTCTTCGAGTTCGGCCTTGGGCACCAGGCCCTTGGCGTCCAGCAGGTGCTCGGCGGCGGCCAGCCACAAGTGATAAAACCTGGCGCCGTCTCTTTCGCAAGCCGCGAGAAAACGGCTGTAATTGGCCCGCGTTGGTTCCGGTTCGGCCTCGCCAGCCTCGGTCCCGCCGGCCTCTCCGTTGGTGGCGCCGAAGTGCCCGGGCGCCTGAATGTGGTAGCCCAGATAATCATCCCATTCGGCCCAGTTGTAATGCCCGTCCTGGTAAAGGGACATGACCACGGCAAAGGCGTGCGCCTGCCACGGTTCGGCGAAGACCGGCTCGCTGGCATCTCGCGGCAGAGCGGCGCCAGCCCGCTGTTCGGGCACGGCCAGGGTCGGCACCGTCAACATTTTTCGCATCGACGCTCCCCTTTTCCGGAACTCAGGCCGGATCCATGTATTCGTCCCAAAGAGCGATCATCAGACTGTCCTTGGCCGGGGCCTCGTTACCCCATAACTCGCGGGCGCTGAAGCGCACGGAATAGATATGCTGCGGCTGGTCTCCCTGGCCGCCGACACGCGTATCGGGAAAATGGAAAACGCCGCGATCCCGCTCGACGACGCCCTCCTTGCCGCGAACGTAGCGGGGCAAGCGGGTATGTCCCGGCGGATTTATGTTGCGGGCCTGGATGCGATCGCCGGGCTTGAACCTTGGCGCGACATCCAGCTCCAGGCGAGCGGCGCCGGGGGTCTTGTAAAGGCCCCGCACCAGCTTCAGATCGACGATCGGCATCACCCCTCCCCCTCGGCCAGATCGGAAAGCCGCGCGTCGAACTCGTCCTCGGTGATCACGCCCTTTTCCAGCAGCAAGGTGATGGTTCCCTCCAGCCAGTGCTCGTAATAGCTGGATCGAAGGTAATAGGACGGCTCAATTCGCTCGATGGCATGGCGGAATTCATCGAGGTTGAAGTGCTTGCCGGCCATCATCGCGCGGGCCAGCGCCAGCGCATGTTTCTCCCATTCCCCATGGAAAACAGGTTCGTTCTCCTCCCTGACGATGGGGCCCAACCCATGCATGCCACCCATGTCGTGTACGCCGTTCAACGTTAACCTCCCTCGCGCCGCCGGAGTTGCCGGCTGTCTTCCGGGGCTTAAATCAAGGCGGCGCCACCTTGGTCACGCCGATCATTGAATCCCGGGTGACCAGCTCGGCCAATGCCGCCTCGTCCAGTCCTTCCGTTGCCGCCGGTCTCTCGGGCAACACCATGTAGCGGAGTTCGGCGTTGCTGTCCCAGACCCGCACCTCGGTGTCTTCGGCTATCTCGGTCCCGAATTCCCGCAGCACACCGCGCGGATCACTCGCCGTCCGCGCCCGGTAGGGCGCCGACTTGTACCACACCGGCGGCAGGCCCAGGGTCGCCCAGGGGAAGCAGGAGCACAATGTGCAGACGACAATATTGTGGACGTCGGGGGTGTTCTCGACGATCACCATTTCCTCGCCCTGAACCACATCAAAGCCCATTTCGGAAATCGCCGCGGTGCCGTTCCGCAACAGCCGGTCCTTGTAGTCGGAATCCATCCACGCCCGGGCGACGACCTTGGCCCCGTTCCAGGGACCGAGCCGGTTTTCGAACATGTCGATCAGTTCATCGATCGCCCTGGTTTCGATCAGTCCCTTTTCCAGCAAAAGGGATTCGAGGGCCTTGACCCGCAATGCCGTTTCTGAATCCCGCCCGGGTATTCCGTCGGAACTCATAGCGTCTCCCCTCCGATCCTTGGGCGCCAAGGCGGCGACAAACAATGCTTCTGAATCGCCGGAACTATGCCGTAACCTCAACGCACCGGCAAGTTCTAACAATGGCGGGCCACGGGGACGCCGCCGTGAGGCTGGTGCGCGGCCAATGATTTCCCCGTTCCTAAAGGCTGGCGCGGAATCATGGTCTTGGGTAGTGGATTGCGTTATGTTTCAGCCTACACACCGATAGGGAAATTTCTCCATGTCCGATTTTGTTTTAACCAGCAATAGTTTCAATGACGGGGATTACCTCGGCAGTGATCATATCCTTTCTGAATCTTACGGTTTCGGGTGTTCCGGCGGCAATGTATCTCCGCACTTGGCATGGACTGATCCGCCGGACGGCACCAAGAGCTTCGCTCTCACCTGTTACGATCCCGACGCTCCGACGGGCAGTGGTTTCTGGCATTGGGTCTTGGTCAACATTCCCGCCGATGCGCGTGAGTTGGAACCGGGCGCCGGGAGCGAGAGCGGAAATCCGCCCGGCGGCGCTTTGCAGGTTCGCACCGATTTCGGCCCGCCCGGATACGGTGGCCCCTGCCCACCGGAAGGTGATCACCCGCATCGCTATATTTTCACCATCCATGCCGTGGGGTTGGAGGGACTGCCGGTGACAGCCGACACGTCGGCGGCGGTGGTGGGGTTCTATCTCAACTTCAACACCATCGCGAAAAGCTCTCTTATGGGCCTCTACAAGCGTTAAGCGGCCTCGGCAATTTCCCCTAAACTGTCCTTAAAGACAATTCAAGGGGTTGAAAAAGCCGGTAACGCCAGCCCGGCAACGATGTATGGTCCTATATGGGGTCACCCATTAGGACCCCGCTGCAAGAGCAAACATCTTTTTTTCCTGCAAGCGTAATGTCGGCGGCCTCAGCGAGACGGAAGCGGCGGCGCTGCTGAAAAACTTCTTCAAGGACAGGCGCTAGGGGGCGGCAGGGGGCCGCTTGCCCATGTCCGCTAATAGCCGAGGCTGTTGAAGAACTCCGCAGGTGATCGGCTTGGCGCAACAATAGAATCGAGAGCGCTGTTTCTGTGAAACAATGTTGCGTTAATGGGTTCTCCTGCGAATTGATTTTGCGTCCAAACGGCTCAAAAATAGTTGTTCAACAGCCTCAGCTATTAGTGGAAGTTCCGTGGGCCAGGGCCAACATTAGATTTCAGCCTCCAGATGGTTGCGAAAGACGCCCTCTTCTCATTGCCGGGGCACCTGTTTAGGGTTGTTACGAGTTGGAGCTTGCCGGGGAAAGTGAGCAAATATGAACAGGGCTGAAAAACGTCGTCAAAAGAAATTAGCCAAAAAGGCGGCCAGCAATGCAAAGCTTGGAAAAGCTACAATTCGTTACCCTGGGCAACAGACGCCGGCCATCCAAGAATCCATAGACCTCGCCGTGAAGCACCACGCTGCGGGTCGCTTGCCTGAGGCTGAAAGCATCTATCAACAGATAATACAAGCCGACCCCAATCAGCCTGTCGCCCTGCATCTGCTTGGTGTTATTGCCCATCAAGTGGGAAAACACGACACCGCCGTTGATCTCATCACGAAGGCCCTGGCCATCAAGCCCGATTACGCCGAGGCGCACTACAATCTTGGCATTGCGTTCAAAGAACTGGGGAAGCTGGATGAGGCTGCGGCAAGCTATCACAAGGCCCTAGCCATCAAGCCCGATTTCGCCGAGGCGCACAGCAACCTTGGCAATGCGCTCAAAACACTGGGACGGTTGGATGAGGCCGTCGCCAGTTACCACAAGGCCCTAGCCATCAAGCCCGATTACGCCGAAGCGCACAACAACCTTGGCATTGCGTTCAAGGAACTGGGGAAGCTGGATGAGGCTGCGGCAAGCTATCACAAGGCCCTAGCCATCAAACCCGATTACGCCGAGGCGCATAACAACCTTGGCGTCGTGCTCAAAGACCTGGGGAAGCTGGATGAGGCCGTCGCCAGCTATCATAAGGCCCTCGCCATCAAGCCCGATTACGCCGAGGCGCATAACAACCTTGGCACTGCGCTCCAGGACCTGGGGAAACTGGATGAGGCCATGGCAAGCTATCACAAGGCCCTCGCCATAAAGCCCGATTACGCCGAGGTGCATAACAATCTTGGCGTCGTGCTCAAAGACCTGGGGAAGCTGGATGAGGCCGTCGCCAGTTGCCACAAGGCCCTAGCCATCAAGCCCGATTACGCTGGGGCGCACAGCAATCTTGGCAATGCGCTCAAGGATCTGGGACGGCTGGATGAGGCCGTGGCAAGCTTTCACAAGGCCCTGGCCATCAAGCCCGATTGCGCCGAGGCCCACAGCAACCTTGGCATTGCGCTCAAAACACTGGGACGGTTGGATGAGGCCGTCGCCAGTTACCACAAGGCCCTAGCCATCAAGCCCGATTACGCCGAAGCGCACAGCAACCTTGGCATTGCGCTCAAGAAACTGGGGAAGCTGGATGAGGCCGTCGCCAGTTACCACAAGGCCCTAGCCATCAAGTCCGATTTCGCCGAGGCGCACAGCAACCTTGGCAATGCGCTCAAGGGCCAGGGGCGGCTGGATGAGGCCGTGGCAAGCTTTCATAAGGCCCTAGCCATAAAGCCCGATTACACTGGGGCGGGAAGGAATCTTCTATACGTTATGCTGAACGTTCCGGGACTTTCTACGGAGGAGCTCTTCACTGAACATTTGCGCTTCTCCGAGAAGCATTCGCAGGGCATCGCCCGCCCGGCGGAGGATTTTACCAACGATCCGACCCCGGACCAGCGGTTTCGGGTCGGGTATCTGTCGTCGGACTTCCGGAATCATCCGGTTGGATCGGTTGTGTTTCCTCTGCTCTCTTCTCACGACCGGACGAAATTCGAGGTCTTTTGTTATGCCGATGTTCCGTGTCCAGACGCGATGACGGAACGGTTCCAGTCGTGCGTGGACCACTGGCACCCCATCGCCGGAAAGACGGATGCCGAAGTGGCCAGGATGGTGCGTGCTGACGGGATCGACGTGTTGGTATGTCTGGCCGGCCGTTTCGACAACAACCGCCCCCTGGTCTGCGTCCACCGGGCGGCGCCGGTGCAAGTGAGTTTCCATGACGGGGCGACCAGTGGCCTGGAGGAAATGGATTACTGGCTGACGGACGACTTCCTGCATTCTCCTGATACTAAGGAGATGTTCACCGAGGAACTCCACCGGTTGCCGGTGTTCTACCAGTGGCCGCCGATCGAGGAAACGCCAACCGTAGAGGTGCTTCCAGCGGATCAGGCGGGGCTTGTTACCTTCGGATCCTTTAACAACCCGGCGAAGGTGAACGAAGAGGTAATTCGTCTTTGGGCGCAGATCCTGAAATCCGTCCCAAGTTCGCGGTTGCTGCTCAAGTACAAGAATTGGTACGACCAGGCGTCATTGCGCGATAGCGTGGTCGAAAGGTTCGCGGCCTGCGGGATGGAGCGGGATCGCGTCATGTTCGCGACTTCGCACGATACGTTAGCGGAGCATCTCGAGCGTTACGGCGAGGTGGACATCGCGCTTGACCCGTTTCCGTTCAACGGGGCAACGACGACGTTTCAGGCGTTGTGGATGGGGGTTCCGGTGGTTTCGCTCGCCGGTGAGACGTTCATTAGTAGAATGTCAGGGTCGATCCTACATCATGCGGGTCTTGGGGATCTGGTGGTGGATACGCCAGAGGCGTACGTGGCCTGCGCGCGGGATTTGGCCGGGAATTTTGCGCGACTGAGGACGCTAAGGGCGGACCTGCGGGAGCGCCTGGAGTCCTCGCCCCTTTGCGACGCGCCTGCCTACGCCCGCAGTGTAGAGACCGCCTATCGGGAAATGTGGCGGAAATGGTGTGCGCAGCCCCAAAACATCCCAAGACGTGAAAGAGAACGATGACGGATCAATCGATCTGATAGCCCGCGCGTGGGCAGCTCAAGGAAAGCGTTGAACTGGCCCTCTATCCATCCCCCCCTTGACATCCTCACCCTTAGCGATTATGTTCTGTTTTTGTTCTATCGCACCTTTGGTGCGTGGACATGGCGCGCTTTTGGCGCGTGGAAATATCGTTCTTTGACATAGTGAATAGGAACAACAGGTCGTGGCGGCGCTTTGCCACGCGTGGGTTTTTGTTTCCCTGTCCGGCCTGCGGTCGTCCTCGCCTCTTGGTTCAAAAAGCAGACCTTTGCGTACTAATGCGTACTTTTGCGTACTTTCCGGCCAAGATTTTCCATAATGCCGGATGTAGACAAAAGCCTATAAATGCCTACAAAAGCCTACATTCCGGCCGAAATTTTCCATAATACCGGCCGGCGGCGGCTTATTTAGCGTGGCCGCTGATGTCGGCGTGCAGCGGCTTGGTGTCCTCGAACAACTGCTTCTGCTGGCCGGTCGATTCGGTCTGGTATTTGTCCTTCCACTCGCCGTAGGGCATGCCGTAGACGATCTCGCGGGCTTCGTCGTAGGTCATGTCCAGGCCCTTTTCCCCGGCCGCCGCCCGGTACCATTTGGAAAGGCAGTTCCGGCAGAACCCGGCCAGGTTCATGATGTCGATGTTCTGGACGTCGGTGCGTTTGCGAAGGTGCTCGACCAGGCCGCGAAAGGCGGCCGCTTCGAGCTCGGTGCGTGTGGCGTCGTCCATGGTTTCCTCCCGCTCTTCGGTGATTTCCGGTTGACGACTATATAAGCGGCCCCGGCGGCATATGAAAGGGCGGGATCGGAAACGTCAGAGCCCGGCCGCCCGCCAGCCGATGTCGGAGCGGCAGAAGCCTTCCGGCCAGTCGATATGGCCGACGGCCCTGTAGGCGCGCTTCTGAGCGTCACGGACGGTCTTTCCCAGCGCCGTCACGTTCAGCACCCGGCCGCCGTCGGCAAGGATCCTGCCATCGTCTTCGCGGGTGCCGGCGTGGAAGATTTCAACGTCCTTGAGGCGGCCGGCCTTGTCCAGGCCCTTGATCTCGGACCCTTTGCCGTAGGCGCCGGGATAGCCGTCGGTGGCCATGACCACGGTCAGCGCCGCGTCATCGCGCCAATCGAGCGTGATCTTGTCGAGCCGGCCCTCGGCGCAGGCGAGCAGCATCTCAAGCGCGTCGGACTTGAGCCGCATCATCATCGGCTGGCATTCCGGATCGCCAAACCGGACGTTGTATTCGATCAGTTCCGGCCCATTTTCGGTGATCATCAGCCCGGCGTAGAGGACACCCTTGTAGGGGCGGCCGTCCGTCGCCGCGCCCCGGATTGTGGGGTTGATGATTTCGTCCATGATCCGCCTTTCCATGTCACCGGTGATCACCGGCGCCGGGGTATAGGCCCCCATGCCGCCGGTGTTGGGGCCTTCGTCGCCGTCGAACACCGCCTTGTGGTCCTGGGCCGTGACCAGCGCCACTGCGGTCTGGCCGTCGACCAGGGCGAAGAAGCTGGCCTCCTCGCCGACCAGCATTTCCTCGATCACCACCTCGGCGCCGGCCTCGCCGAAGGCGGATTCGATCATGATGTGGTCGATGGCGGCATAGGCCTTGTTTTCGTTGCGGCACAGGATCACCCCCTTGCCGGCGGCCAGGCCGTCGGCCTTGACGACGATGGGGGCGCCGTGGACGCGGATGTATTCCTTGGCCGCGTCGGGTTCGTCGAAGCGGGCGTAATCGGCGGTCGGGATCGAATACTTGGCACACAGGTCCTTGGTCAGGCCCTTGGAGCCTTCCAGCTCGGCGGCCCGCGCGGTGGGACCGAAGGCCTTGATGCCGGCGTCCTCCAGCCGGTCCACCAGCCCCGCCACCAGGGGGCCTTCGGGTCCGACGACGACGAATTCGACGCCGTTGTCGTGGACGAAATCCATGATGCCGTCGAGGTCGTCGACGGCGATCGGAATGGTAATGGCGACCTGATCGATGCCGGCGTTGCCCGGCACGCAGTAAAGCTCGTCGCACTTGTCGGATTTGGCGATCGCCCAGCACAGGGAATGCTCGCGGCCACCCGATCCGATCACCAGAACCTTCATCGATTTCGCTTCCTTCTGTAACCCGTGAGTATCATACATACTGTAATCATGCGCGATCATCCGTCTAGCATTGTCGAAGATTCAGGCTCGGGCCTTGATGCCGGTCAAAACCCGCCGATCCTGACCGTGGGAGAGATTTCGGCGTTGCTGAAACGCACCGTCGAGGAGACTTTCCCCCGGGTCCGGGTCCGTGGTGAGATTTCCCGGTCCACGCGGGCGGCCTCGGGGCACCTGTATCTGACGCTCAAGGACGAGGACGCGGTGCTGGACGGGGTGTGCTGGCGCGAGACCGCGGCGCGCCTGAGCCTTGATCTCGAAATCGGCATGGAGGTGGTGGCGACGGGAAGGCTTTCTACCTTCAGCCAGCGCTCCAGCTATCAGCTTGTCGTCGACGCCCTGGAACTGGCTGGCGAAGGGGCGTTGCTGAAGCTCCTGGAGGAGCGGCGCAAGAAGCTGGCGGCGGAGGGCCTGTTCGATCCCGGGGCCAAGAAGCCGTTGCCGTTCCTGCCCGACGTCATCGGCGTCGTTACGTCGGAAACCGGGGCCGTGATCCGCGACATCCTGCACCGGCTCGACGACCGCTTTTCCCGCCGCGTGCTGTTATGGCCGGTGACGGTACAGGGCGACAAGGCGGCGGCCGAGATCGCCGCCGCCATCGAAGGCTTCAACCGGATTTCCCCCAGGGACAGGGTTCCCCGGCCGGACGTGCTGATCGTCGCCCGGGGCGGCGGCAGCCTCGAGGACCTGATGGCCTTCAACGAGGAAATCGTCGTCCGCGCCGCGGCGGCAAGCGCCATCCCGCTGATTTCGGCGGTCGGGCACGAAACCGACACCACGCTGATCGACTTCGCCGCCGATGAACGCGCCCCGACGCCGAGCGCGGCCGCCGAGATGGCAGTGCCGGTCCGGGCCGATCTTTTGGCCCTGGTGGAAGACTTGGGCGCACGGCTGGTCGGCGCCGCGGGACGGCTATTGCAGGACGGCCGCACCCGCCTCGATGGCCTGGCCCGGGGCCTGCCCGATTTAAGCCGGCTGACGGAAGAGCTGGTGCAGCGGCTCGACGACTGGACCGACAGGCTGATCAACGCCTTCGGTTTCGGCATGGAAAGCCGGCGCGCGGATTTGGCCCGGCTGGCGGCCGAAATCCCGAAGCCGCAACGGCAAGTCAACCACGCCAAGGGCCTGTTGAAGCGCGAGGCCCGGGCGCTGAAGGCGGCCGCCAAGGCGGTCCTCACCGAACGCCGGCAGGCCCTGAAAAAGGCCGCCGCCCTGTTGGAGAGCTTCTCTTATCAACGGGTCCTGGAGCGGGGGTTTGTGCTGGTTTCCGACGCCGCCGATCAACCCCTCGATTCCGTCGCCAAGCTCAGCCCCGGCTTAGGCGTCAAGCTCGGCTTCCATGACGGCGTCGCCAAGGCAACGGTGGATGAGGCTGGTGGCAAGGGCGGCAAAAGAAAAACGCCGGCCCGGAAATCCGGCACGCCCAAGCCGAAAGCCAAAGCCGGCGACGCCCGCCAGAGGAAATTGTTTTGATGGCGAGGCGCTGGGGGGTCCTGAGCGTGTTCCTGGCCTGCTGGCTGCCGGGCGTCGCCGCCGCCGGTAGCCTTTCCCTCGACGGGCCCTGGATCCAGGGCGGGCTGGTGATCGGCACCACCGAGCCAGGGGCCAAGGTCTTCATCGACGGCCGGTCCGTCCGGGTGTCCGCCGGGGGCGTGTTCCTGATCGGGTTCGGCCGCGACTCCAAGGCCGCCACGAGACTTCGCGTCGTCCACCCCGACGGGTCGAGCACTGATAAGTCCCTAAGCGTGGCCCGCCGGGACTACCCTGAGCAGCGGATCGACGGCCTGCCCGACCGCCAGGTAACGCCGTCGCCCGAAGACCTGAAGCGGATCAAGGCCGACAACGCCAAGATCGCCGGCGTCCGCTCCCGCGATTCCGACCGGGCCGATTTCACGTCGGGTTTCGCTTGGCCGGCGCAAGGGCCGATCTCGGGCGGTTTCGGCAGCCGCCGCATCCTCAACGGCAGACCGAGGCGCCCCCATAACGGCGTCGACGTGGCGGCGCCCCGGGGGTCGGCCGTCGCCGCCGCCGCCGACGGGGTGGTGGCGCTGACGCACCCGGACATGTTCTTTACCGGCAAGACGGTGATGATCGACCATGGCCACGGGCTGTTATCGGTCTATGTGCACATGGACGATATCCTGGTCGCCGACGGCCAGCGGGTAAAAAAGGGAACGCCCATCGGCACCGTCGGCAAGACCGGGCGCGTGACCGGCCCCCACCTGCATTGGGGGATGAGCCTGTTCGGCACCCACCTGGACCCGGCGCTACTGGCCGGGCCGATGGAAGGCGTCCGTTGAAGACGGCGGGAGTCCCGGCCGTTTCCTTTACCGTCAGTCCGGCCACCGGTTGTGCAGCCACAGCCACTGTTCGGGCGTGTCGCGGACCCATTGTTCGATCAGGGCGTTGACCTGGGCCATGTTGGCGGCGACGTCGGCCTGACGGTCATCCGTCTTGACCAGTTCCAGCGGCGGAAAAATCAATAACCTGAAATGCGCGCCCTTGAGGCGTTCGACCCGCGCCGGCACTACCGGGCAGTCATAGCGCAACGCCAGTTCGGCCAGCGCCGGCGCCGTCATCACGTCGCGGCCGAAAAACGGCACCGGAATGCCGTCGTTCATTTTCTGGTCGACCAGCATGCCGAGATGTTTGCCGGCCTTCAGAGACCTCAGCAGTTCCCGGGCGCCGGCCGGGCCCTTGGGGATCAAGGCGCCTTCGACGGCGGAGCGGCCGTGTTGATAAAGCCAATCCATAAGCCGGTTGTTGGCTTCCCGGTAGACCCGGTCCAACGGTAAGTCGCGCTGGGTGGCGCCAAGCGACACGATCTCCCAGTTGGCGATATGGCCGGAAAAGAAAATACCGGCGTGGCCGTCTTCGCGCAGGAGGTCGACGTTCTCCGCACCGATGGTTTCGACCCGTCCGTTCGGGTCATAAACGTCGATTTCGCCTAAATGGGGATATTCCGCCGCCACCCGGCCCAGGTTGTCCCACATGGCGCGGACGATGGCGGCGATCTCGGCCGGCGATTTTTCCGGAAAGGCGGTGGTAAGGTTCTTCACCGCCCGGGCCGAAATCGACATGTGGGGCCCCACGGTGCGGCCCAGCCAGCCCCCCAAGGCCGAGGCCATGTCGATCGGCAGGACCCGCATCAGGCTATAGGTCACAATCGCCGCCGCTGCCTCAAGGGGATGAAAGAATAAAAGGTTAATGGGTTTCGAAAATTTGGGCATGGCGGGCGTCAATCATCAAAAAGCGGGAGCAAAGCCGCGTCCAGTGACGCTTCGTCCGCCCATTGAAGGGTGATTGTCAAGACCCGGATACCGTCCCGCTCGCTTTCGGGCAGCCGCTGGAAGTCCTTCTCGGTGGTCGCCAGGGCTGCCTTCTTTTCCTCCGCTTCGATCTTAAGACGCCGGATGTCGCCCGCCGAATAGGGGCCATGGTCGGGAAAGGCGTGCGCGGCAACTACGCTGCAGCCAATTTTCCCGAGGGTGGCAAAAAATTTCTCCGGCGCCCCGATACCGGCAAAGGCAACCACGGGGTTGCCCTTCAGGCCCTCGGCCTCGGGCCCCGGTTCGACGCCGGCCTTGAGGACCGGAAGGCCGCCGGCCAAGACGTCGGGCCGGTTAGCGATGCCCGCCTCGTCTTCGCCGATCACTACCAGGGCACCGGCGCGGCCCAAAGCCGGGACCACCGGTTCGCGCAAGGGGCCAGCTGGGATCATGCGGCCGTTGCCGAAACCGAACCCGCCATCGACGACCAGGAACGACAGGTCTTTCGCCACCGAAGGATTCTGGAACCCGTCGTCCATGATGATGACGTCGGCGCCTTCGGCGGCGGCGCGGGCGCCCAAGGCTCGGTCGCGGGAAATCCAAGTCGGCGCGGCAGCGGCCAACAGCAGGGCTTCGTCGCCGACATCAACCGCCCGGTGAGAATCCGGATCGACCCGAAGCGGTCCGGTTTGGTAACCGCCGTAGCCGCGGCTGAGGAAATGCACCTTTCGTCCTTGGTCCATCAATCGCCGGCCGAGGCTCAACACCACCGGTGTCTTGCCGGCGCCACCGGCGACCAGGTTGCCGACGCAAAGAACCGGAACCGACGCCTTGAAGGGATTTGCCATGGCCAACCGGAGACGGGTCGCCATGCCGTAACCCCAACCCAACGGCGTCAGGAACGCGGCCAAGGGGCCGCCCTTCCGGCGCCAGAAATCAGGTGCCCGCATGGGAGGCGTCCTTCCGGGACAAAGGCTCAAGAAACGGTTGCAATTCGGCAAAGACCGCGTCCAGCACACCGGCTTCGGCGGCGGCAAGAGCGTCCGCGGCGACGGCCATGCGGTCGCGTTCCGAAGGATCGGCCAGCAACCGGGCAACGGCGGCTTCCAGCGCCTCTTCGTCGGCGATCTCGATGGAGGCGCCCGCCGCCTTCAAGCGTTCGGTGATGTCCTCGAAATTCATCATGTGAGGCCCATGGACGATGGCGCAATCGAGCCGCGCCGCCTCCAACAGGTTCTGACCGCCCAGGGGTACCAGGGACTTGCCCACGAAGGCGATCCCCGCCAGACGATAGAAAAGCCCCAGTTCGCCCAGGGTGTCGGCCACATAAACGTCCGTATCGGGACCGATGGCGTCACCGGCCGAGCGGCGGCTGACGGTCAGGCCCAGTGCGTTAATCCGGGTGGCGATTTCCGAACCCCGATCCGGATGGCGCGGGACAATGACGGTCAACAACCCCGAAAACGCTTCCTTGAGCCGCCGGTGCACGCGCGCCGCCATTTCTTCCTCGCCGGGGTGGGTGCTGGCCGCCAGCCACAATGGCCGGTCGCCGAGGCCTTTCTTGAATTTTGAAAGCATCTCTCCATCGGCGGGCAGGGGTGGAACGGCGAACTTCAGGTTGCCGACGTACTTGGCGCCGCCGGCGCCGAGACGGCGGAGGCGTCCGGTGTCCGCTTCGGTCTGTCCCAGACACAGGTCGAACCCTTCGAGCAGCCTTTTGATCAAGCCGCCGAACCGCTGCCAGCCCGAGAACGACCAGGGCGATATTCTGCCGTTGATCAGGACCATCGGTATTTTCCGGGCCACCGTTTCGGTGATCAGGTTGGGCCAGAATTCCGATTCCGCCCACAGCGTCAGGTCCGGACGCCAGTGGTCGAGAAACCGCCGGACACAAGGAACGCGGTCGACCGGAACGTACTGGTGGAAAGCACCCTCAGGCAGCCGCTCCGCCATCAGCCGGGCCGACGTCACGGTGCCGGTGGTCACCAAGACGCTGACGCCGGATATTTCGGTGACCAGGCGCTCGATCAACGGCAGCAGGGAAATCGATTCGCCGATGCTGGCGGCGTGGGTCCAGATCAAAGGGCCCGAAGGGCGTTCCCGTCCGGGGCGGCCCAGGCGTTCGGCGAACCGGTCTGGGTCCTCCTTGCCCCGCGCCTTGCGGACCGCCAGGTAAAGACCAATCGCCGGCGCACCGATGCCCGAAATAAGACGGTAAAGGGGAAGCATCATGACGCACCCCCTTCATCGCCGGGCCGGGATTCCCTTTCACGGGCCGGCTTCACGGGGGGCCGGCCCGAAAGCCTGTCGGCTTCGGCGGTGACGGCGTTGAGCCCGTCTTCGACCTGACGCCGGACCGACTCCAGGGCCTCGGACCCGGCCTTGCGGTCAACGCGAATGGGATCGCCCCAGACGATGACTCCGCGGCCGAAAGGCCAAGCCAGGAGGAACCGGTCCCAGGTCGAAAGGCAGCGGCCCCGGGTGGTGCCGAAGGCGACGGGAATGACTGGAACGCCGGAAAGACGGGCCACGTTGACGACCCCGTCGCTGGCCCGCATGCGGGGACCGCGCGGCCCGTCGGGGGTGATGCCGACGTAATCGCCTTGCTTCAGCGCCTTGACCATGGTGCGGAGCGCCTGAGCGCCGCCGCGGGTGGAAGACCCGGCCGCCCACTTGATCCCGAAATGACCGACCGTATGGGCAATGAGTTGGCCGTCGCGGTGCTCGGAAATAAGCATGTGGATGGTTTTCCGATGGTCCCAACAATACGGCATCAACAGCAGCCTGCCGTGCCAGAACCCGAGGATAAAGGGCTTTCCCTCGTCCCAGAACCGCTTTGGGATGTCGCCGCCGACAACCGCCCAACGGCCGGTGTGATAGACCAGGCGAATATAGAAAGACGCCAGCCAGCAGGAAAACCGGCGCACGGTTTCGGACTGGAGGACGCGCTTCAATGGCCTCACGTTGAGGGAACCCCTGTTTTAAGTTCAGGCTTCCGCCGCCCGGACCGCATCCGAAGTCTCGGCCTCTTCGGCGAATTGAAGGTTGTACAGCCGCTGGTAATTGCCGCCCCGGACCATCAGTTCCACGTGAGTCCCCTGTTCGATAACGCACCCTTTGTCGATTACGTATATTAGGTCGGCGCCGGTCACGGTGGATAGCCGGTGGGCGATCACCAGAGTCGTCCGTCCCTGCATCAGTTTGTCCATGGCGGCCTGAATTTGGCGTTCGGATTCCGTATCCAGCGCCGAGGTCGCCTCATCCAAAAGAAGAACCGACGCGTTTTTCAACATCGCCCGGGCGATGGCGAGGCGCTGGCGCTGCCCTCCCGAAAGCTTGACCCCCTGTTCGCCGACCTGGGTGTCGTAGCCGTCGGGCAGGTCGACGATGAAATCGTGGGCGGCGGCGTTTTTCGCCGCCTCGATGATTTCATCCTCTTCGGCCCCGGCCCGGCCGTAAGCGATATTGGCGCGGACGGTGTCGTCAAAAAGAGTGATTTCCTGGCTGACCAGGGCGAAGCTGCCAAAAAGCGAAGCGAAAGTGATGTCGCGGACATCGGTGCCGTCGACGGTGACGCGGCCCTTATCGACATCGTAGAAACGGGGGATCAGGTTGAGGATGGTCGATTTACCGGCCCCCGAGGCGCCGACCAACGCCACTCTCTTCCCGGCCGACACCTCCAGAGTGATCCCGTCGAGGGCCGGTTTTCCGGGCACGTAAGAAAAACGGACATCTTCGAGCTGGATGTGGCCTTTAACGGACCCCAGGTCCACCGCATCAGGTTTCTCGTGAATGGCCGGCTCCGTATCCAGGAGCTTGAACATGCGTTCGGCCCCGGCCAAACCTTCCTGGAGGCTGGCGTTCAGATTGGCCAGCCGTTTCATCGGTTCATACGCCAACAGCAATGCGGTGATGAAGGCGAAAAAGGCGCCCGACGTGGTCGCGCCTTCGATCACCCGATAGCCGCCATAGATGATAACCACGCATACGGCGACGCCGCCGAGGGTTTCCATGATCGGGCTGGACAGAGCCCGGGTCTTGGCCGATTTCAAATTAAGCAGGAAGATCCTGTCGACGATCCCGGCGATCCGGCTTTTTTCGTAGCCTTCCATCCCATAGGCCTTGACCATCCGGATGCCTTGAAAGGTCTGCCCCAGCAAGGTGGTGAACAGGCCCATTTCTTCCTGGGTGTTGGCGGTAACTTTGCGCATCCGCCGACCCAGCCGCAGGATGGGCAGGGCGGCAAGCGGAAATATCAGGACTGAAGTCGCCGCCAATTGCCAATCCTTGACGAACATCACCGCCACCAAGCCGACAAAGGACAACAGGTCCTTGCCGAACCCGGTCAACGCATTTGAAACCGCCATCCGCATGTTGTTGATGTCGATGGTGAAGCGGGAAATCAGCTTGCCGGTCGGATTATTATGGAAAAAACCGATGTCCATCCGCGCCAAGTGGGCATAAAGCCGGTTCTGGTTGTCGGCGATGATGCGCAGGCCGACGAAGCTCATCAGGATAGCCTGGGAATAATTGGCCAGGCCCTTGACCAGAAACGTCGCAAACACGACCGCCCCCAGAGGCCACAACGTGGACCGGTTTTCGGCAATAAAGACCTGGTTGACCACGGGCTCCATCAGCCAGGCGCTGAAAGCGGTGGCGCCGGCCATCATGGCCATGCAGAAAACGGCGAGAACAAGCCACCCGGAATACGAACGGATACTTTCCCGCCATAGACGGCGCATCAGCGCATAGGTGGAATCATGCCGTGGCGGATTTTTAACGGTTATGTCGTTCAAGGTTTGGCAACCCGTGCTTGACGAAGCGGACATTAACACGCGGCAGACCCCGGGGCCAACGTTTGCCCATTTTATCAACTCCCGGCAACGGTCATTCCCTCAATCCTGATCGTCGGCGCGTTGGTTCCATACCGGAAAACCAAGTCGTCGGCAGCGGTCAAATTCTGGAACATATCCGCCAAGTTCCCGGCAATGGTCACTTCAGTGACCGGATGGGCCAATTCACCGTTTTCGATCCAGAACCCGCTGGCACCCCGGCTATAATCGCCGGTAATGCCGTTGACTCCGAACCCCATGAGCTCGGTGATATAGAACCCTTCCTTGATGTCGGCCATTAAGGCTTTCGGGGTTATGTCGCCGGCTTCGAGGTAAAGGTTCGTCGTCGACGGCGACGGCGGGGACGACGTGCCCCGGGCGGCGTGGCCCGTCGTCTTCAGGCCCAGTTGCCGGGCCGAGCGTAGATCCATTATCCACGTCTTCAAGACGCCGTTCTCGATAATGTCCATGCGCTTGGTGCCGACGCCTTCGCCGTCGAAGCATTTCGACCGGAGACCGCGGCGGCGAAGCGGATCGTCAACGACGGTGACCGAATCGGGAAATATTTTCTCTTCCATCTTGTCTTTCAGGAAGGTAGTGCCGCGGGTCACGGAATTACCGTTGATGGCGCTGGCCAAATGGCCGAGCAGGGAGTTGGCGACCCTGGGGTCGTAAACGACGGGGACTTCCGCCGACCGGACCTTTTGGGGATTCAGGCGGCCGACGGCCTTTTCCCCGGCGGTGCGGCCTATTTCTTCCGGTGAGGGCAGATCGTCCCCGTAGACGGCGGTGGCATAATCGTAATCGCGCTCCATGCCGGCATTCTCGCCGGCGACAACCGAAACGCTGATCGAATGGCTGGACCCGGAACGGGTCCGGGCGAAACCGTTGCTGCTGACCATGGCGATATTGTTCCGGTCCCAACCGGCTTCGGCGCCCTCGGAATTGGTGACGCCGGAAACGCCCAGTGCCGCTTCTTCCGCCATGGCGGCGCGTTCGCTCAACATGTCGCCGCTGGGCTCGGCGTCGTCACAGACTTCCAGATCGGGAAAGTCGCCGGCCAACTGTTCCGGATCGGCCAGTCCGCAATAGGGATCTTCGGGCACCGATCGGGCCATGGCCACGGCGCGGCCGAGCAGTTCATCCAGGGCCGTCTCGGACGTGTCCGATGACGAAACGATGGCCTGGCGGGAGCCGACGAAAACGCGAAGACCCAGATCGGCCCCTTCCGAGCGTTCCAGGTGTTCCCTTTCGCCCAACCTCTGGATCAAGGAAAGCGACACCCCTTCGACGAAGACGGCATCGGCGGCATCGGCGCCGGTCTTCAGAGCCTTGCCGATAAGGTCGTCAAGCAGCGCCAGTGTTCCGTTTTTTTCATTCATGCGTTTTTTCCCGTTCCGCTATGCGAATCGGGAAACTCTAAATAAAGCCCGACGGGGTTATCATGCCGGTTAATGTCTTTCCAAAAGCGTCGCGCCGCTTCGTTTGGTTTAAAATGTAACACCTAAAAAAAACATTCAATTTCCTGTGAATTAAGAGTTGTGATGTTGGCGCAATGGGAGATTAATATTATTTAAATATAAGTTGTCTCGTTATGATGCGCTGGCACGCTGAACGCAAGCATCGTCCGGGGCGCATCGGCGGTAAATTGACTTCCTGACGTGAAGATCATGCCAAGGGTAACAGCTTTAAAAGAAGACCCGCCTGAATCCCTTCAGCGTCAAGAACTGGGTTCTGCTGTTGTTCGCTTCGCCGGCGATTCCGGCGACGGCATTCAGTTCGCCGGCAGTCAGTTCACCCAATCGACGGCGCTTTGCGGCAACGATCTCGCCACCTTCCCGGATTTCCCGGCTGAAATTCGCGCCCCCGCCGGTACCACGTTCGGCGTATCGGCGTTTCAAATCAATTTCGGCGCCAGCGTGATCAAGACCTCCGGCGATACCTGCGACATGGTGGTCGCCATGAACCCGGCGGCGTTGAAGGTCGAGCTGCCGGAACTGAAACTGGGCGGCCTGATTCTCGTCGACACCGGCACCTTCACCGAAAGAAACCTGCACAAGGCGCATTACAACGCCAACCCACTCGAAGACGGCAACCTGAGCCCCTACCGCCTAATCAAGCTCGACATATCCGCAATGACCTTGGAGGCGGTGAAGGAATTCGGCCTCGGCAAAAAAGAGGCGCTTCGCTGTAAGAATATGTGGACGTTGGGGTTCGTCTACTGGATGTACGATCGCGACCGGCAGGCGACCATCGACTGGCTGAACGAAAAATTCGCCAACCTGCCCGACGTGGCGGCGGCCAATATCGCGGCGCTGAACGCCGGTCACGCGCTTGGCGAGACGGCTGAAATTCCGGATGGCGTGCACAGGTTTTCGATCGGCAAGGCGGACATCGCCCCAGGCGAATACCGGACGGTCACTGGCGCCGAGGCTTTGTCCTGGGGGCTGGTGGCCGGGGCCAAGCTGGCGGGGCTCAAGATGGCGTTCTGTTCATACCCCATTACCCCGGCGTCGTCGTTGTTGCACACCCTGTCCAATCTTATGGACTACGACGTCGTCACGTTCCAGGCCGAAGACGAAATCGCCGCCGTTTGCACGGCCATCGGCGCGTCCTATGCCGGCTCGTTGGGGATCACGTCCAGCTCCGGTCCCGGGATCGCGCTAAAAGCCGAAGCCATGGGTCTTGCCATCAGCGCCGAATTGCCGCTGATCGTGGTCAATTCGCAACGCGCCGGCCCCTCGACCGGGATGCCGACGAAGACCGAACAATCGGACCTTCACCAGGCGGTGTTCGGACGCAACGCCGACAGCCCGTTGGTGGTAGTCGCCGCCCGATCGCCATCCGATTGTTTTGACGTCGCCATTGAGGCCGTCCGTCTGGCGGTCAAATACATGACCCCGGCGATCCTGCTGACCGATGGCTATATCGGCAATGCGGCGGAACCCTGGCTGATCCCCGATTTCGAATCCTTAGAATCATACCCGGTTGAATTTCGCACCAACCCGGAAGGCTTTCAGCCCTTCCTGCGCGATGAAGTGACACTGGCCCGCCCTTGGGCGATTCCCGGAACGCCGGGGCTGGAACACCGCATCGGCGGCCTGGAAAAGGATTCCGATACCGGCCATATTTCCTATGATTCGGCCAACCACCAGCGCATGACAAACATCCGCGCCGCAAAAATCAACGGCATCGCCAACGACCTGCCGCCGCAACCGATCGAAGAAGGAGACGACAAGGGCGAAATGGCCGTCGTTGGTTGGGGATCGACTTATGGCCCCATCAATCGCGCCGTCAGCGCGCTTAGGGACGAGGGAAAGAAAGTCTCGCACATCCACATCCGCCACATTTGGCCATTGCCGAAGAACCTGGGCGGTCTGTTGAATGGATTCGAACAGGTTCTGGTTCCGGAATTGAACAATGGACAACTGGTAACCCTGTTGCGAAGCCAATACCTGATCAACGCCCAGGGCATGAACAAGGTCTGCGGCCAGCCGTTCAAGATTTCCGAGATCGAAGCCGCGATCCGCGACAGGCTGGAGAAATGACATGAATGTCGTGACGCCGCTCAATAAACTCACGCCGGCCGATTTCGCCACCGATCAGGAAGTCCGCTGGTGCCCCGGTTGCGGCGATTATGCGATTCTGAAAGCGATGCAACGGACCCTGGTCGACATCGGCGCCACCAAGGAAAACACGGTGTTCGTTTCCGGCATCGGCTGTGCCGCCAGATTCCCATATTACATGGCCACTTATGGCTTCCACACCATTCATGGCCGGGCACCGGCGGTTGGCACCGGCATCAAGCTGGCCAATCCGGATTTGGATGTCTGGGTGATTACGGGCGACGGGGATGCGTTGTCCATCGGCGGCAACCATCTGCTGCACGTGCTTCGCCGCAACGTGAATTTGCAGGTTTTGTTGTTCAATAACGAAATTTACGGCCTCACCAAGGGTCAATATTCCCCGACCTCCCGCGCCGGGACCCGTTCGCCGTCGACACCTTTGGGGTCGATTGAAAATCCGGTTTCCGCCGCCGCCCTGGCGCTTGGCGCCGGCGCCCGGTTCGTCGCCCGCTCCGTCGACACCATGCAAAAGCATTTGCCCGAGATTTTCAAACGCGCCCACGATCACAACGGCACGTCGTTCGTCGAGATCTTCCAGAACTGCATCGTCTACAACAACGAGGTGTTCGCGGAATTTACCGCCAAGGACGTTGCCGACGATGCCGAAATCATCCTTGAGCACGGCCAGCCCCTGATTTTCGGCAAGCAGAAAAACCAGGGCCTCAGGGTCAGGCCCGGTTTCTTCGAACTGGAAGCCGTGACCATCGGCGAGGACGGCGTGACCGAAGAGGATATTTTGATCCATGACGAAACCAACCGGGCGCTGGCCGGCATGCTGGCACTGTTGGAACCCCCTTCCATGCCCGTCGCCATTGGCGTCCTCTATTGCGACCCCAGGCCCAGCTATGAAGACGGCGTCAAGGACCATATGGACGAAACACTGAAATATTCTTCAGGCCATGACATCAACGCACTATTGAGACGCGGCCATATCTGGACCATAACTGACTGATACGAACTTTACTTTAGGGGGGGGTCATGCCGGTCAGCGTTGCGATCATCGGCTCAGGCCCGGCTGGGTTCTATACCGCCGACGCGCTTGTTAATTCCGGCGTTGATCTGAGCATCGACATTATCGAACGGCTGCCGACGCCGTTCGGCCTCATCCGGGGCGGCGTTGCCCCTGATCACCAAACGACAAAAAACGTTACTAAAAAGTACGAAAAAACGGCGTTAATGGATCAGGTGCGCTATTTCGGCAACGTCGAAGTCGGACGTGACGTAAGCTTGGCGGAGCTCCGGGGAATCTATGACGCCGTGGTTCTGGCCATCGGCGCCCCCCGGGACCGGAAAATGAATATCCCCGGCGAGGATAAAACCGGGGTCTTTGGTTCCGCCGATTTTGTCGGTTGGTACAACGGCCATCCCGACTTTCGGGACCTCGATCCGGATTTGAACGTTTCCGCCGCCGCCGTCATCGGCGTCGGCAACGTCGCCATTGATGTCGCCCGCCTACTCCTCCGCACCAAGAACGAGTTGGCCCACGCCGATATTCCCGGATACGCGGAAAAGCCGATTCTTGATTCGCCCATCGACGACATCTATATCTTTGGCCGTCGCGGCCCGGTGGAAGCCAAGTTCACCAATGTCGAACTGCGCGAAATGGGGAAGCTCGAACAATCGGTTCCCCAGGTTAAGGCCGAGGTCCTCCCGGACGGGGTCGGCGATCTGGAGGACAGGGAAAAACGGCTGAAGGAACGCAATCTGGCGACGCTCCGGGAATTCGCCGGGCGCCAGCCCGATGAGCTGCCGAAGCGGGTCCATTTCGAATTCTATGCGTCGCCGGCGGAGATCCTGGGCGGGGACCGGGTCGAGGGGTTGAGGTTGGAACGCACCCGGGTCGAGGACGGCCGCGCTGTCGGAACGGGAGAATTTTTCGACGTCGAATGCGGTTTGGTCGTCGCCGCCATCGGCTACCGATCCGACCCCTTGGAAGGCGCGCCCTTCGATGAAAAACAGGGGATTGTCCCCAATGACGACGGCTGCGTCGATGACGGGCTTTACGCCGTCGGTTGGATCAAACGCGGTCCTTCCGGGGTGATTTCCACAAACCGGCCGGACGGTGTTGCCGTTGCCGGGCACATTATCGATGATTGTGGCGAGGGCGGCAAAGTGGGACGCGAAGCGTTCGAAAAAATTCTGAAGGAACGCAACGTTCGATCCGTCAGCTATGAGGATTGGAAGAAGATCGAGGCCGCGGAAATCGAAAATGCCGAGGGCGAACACCCGAGAAAGAAATTCGTCACCGTAAAAGAGATGATGGACGTCCTTGACCGCTCATAAAATGAAAATTCACTAAGAACAGGGAACAATGGGCCATGTCCGATGAAACCTATGCCGGCAATCTGACGCCCAAGCAGACATGGGAGATGCTTGCCGAAAACCTGGATGCCGTCTTGATCGATGTGCGCACCGAGGCCGAGTATGCCTGGGTTGGCACCCCCGATCTTTCCAGCCTTGGCAAGGATGCCCTTAACGTTCCGTGGAAGGTGTTTCCGGAAATGGAGATCAACCCGGACTTTGCCGACCACGTTTCCGGGGCCGCCCCCGGCAAGGATACGCCGTTAATGTTCCTGTGCCGGTCGGGTGCGCGTTCGCTTCAGGCCGCCGAAGCAATGATCGAAGCCGGTTTCACGAAGTGCTACAACGTTGCCGGCGGCTTCGAAGGTAAGCACGACAACGACGGGCACCGGGGCACCGTCAACGGCTGGAAGGTGGATGGCCTGCCCTGGCGGCAGGGATAAGCCGGCCGCATTACTTTCCCACAGCCGTTAAGGCTCGATCCAGGTCTTCCTCAATATCTTCGGCGTCTTCCAGGCCCACCGACAAGCGGACAAGTCCTTCGGTGATGTTCAAGTCCGCCCTTTCCTCAGGGCTCAGGCGCTGATGGGTCGTTGTTGCCGGATGAGTGGCCAGGCTTTTGGCGTCACCAAGGTTATTGGAAATATCGATCAGCCCCAGCGCATTCAGGAAGCGGAAGGCCGCTTCCTTGCCGCCGTCGATGTCGAACGAAACCATGGTTCCGCCTTCGCCCATTTGCGCCATGGCGAGGTCATGCTGCGGGTGGTCCTTATGCCCGGGATAGTTGACCCGGGTGATTTCCTTCCGGCCGCTCAGGAAATCGGCGACGGCGCGGGCGTTTTCGCAATGGCGCTGAACCCGGATATCCAGGGTCTCCAGCCCCTTCAACATGATCCAGGCATTGAACGGGCTTAAACTCGGGCCGGTGTGACGTATGAACGGGGTCAAGTCGTTTTCGATGAAGTCGGCGTCGTTGGTAAGGATCGCGCCGCCGAGGGCACGGCCCTGTCCGTCGATATGCTTGGTGGTGGAATACATGACGATATCGGCGCCCAGTTCCAACGGCCTTTGCAGTATTGGCGTCGCGAACACATTATCGACGATAATCCTGGCGCCCGCCTCGTGGGCCAAATCGCTGACCGCTTGAATGTCGATGATTTCAAGGACCGGGTTGGACGGCGTTTCCAGAAACACGCACTGGGTTTTGGTCGACAGCGCGGCCTTCCATTCCTCCAGGTCAATGCCGTCGACGAGGACGGTTTCGATCCCGAATTTAGGAAGCTGTTCGGCAATGATGTAAAGGCACGACCCGAACAGCGCCCTGGAAGAGACAACCCGGTCCCCGGCCTTAAGCTGGCTGGCCAACGCGGCGAACCCCGCCGCCATGCCGGTCGCCGTCGAAACGCAGGTCTCCGCCCCCTCCAGGAGCGCCAGGCGATTTTCGAACATCGTCACGGTCGGGTTGGCGTAGCGCGAATACATGTAGCGCTGTTTTTCGCCCTTGAAGGCCTGCTCGGCTTCTTCGGCCGACTCGTAAACATAGCCGGACGTCAGAAACAGTCCTTCGCTGGTTTCGCCAAACGCCGAGCGCTCCGTCCCGCCCCGGACAAGCCGAGTGCTTTGGCGCCAATTTGCCGAATCAGATTTCTTGCCACCCATGGAAGCGTCCTCCGTTTCTTCTCGGACCGGCATGAAAAAAGCCCCAACCGCTGGGGGTCAGGGCTCCGATGGCTCCGACCTTTTAGCGGGTTTTTTTAACGTGGGCGCAAGCCGGTCGACCAAATCACCACGTAACAGCGTGGAATAAAGCCCTGTGGCGGGAAAAGGTCAAGAACAATTCTTAGGCGGCAAAAAGTCAATTTCATCGAAGCCGTCGTTTTCCCACCTGAAACATCCTATATAAATGTCTTAACAAAGGACGATTTCATGACTGACCTTGCCGCCACCGATGATCTGTTTTTTACCCGCGCCGGGCTGGACCGCGGCCGCGTTCAGTCCATCGTCGACGATGCGCTGAAGGGGACCGACGACGGTGAATTGTTCCTGGAATACCGCCAATCGGAAAGCGTCGTCTTTGACGACGGCAAAATCAAAAGCGCCGCCTTCGACACCACGCAGGGTTTCGGGCTTCGCGCCATTGCCGGCGAGGCAACGGGATATTCGCACGCTTCCGAGCTCAGCGAAGACGCCATCCGCCGCGCCGCCGACACGGTAAAGACGGTCCGCACCGGCAAGGGCGGCACCTTTGCCGAGCCGCCGGGCACCAACCGGAACCTCTACCGTGACGACAACCCGCTGGCCCTGGTCGGCTTCGAGACCAAGGTCAAGCTGCTGGCCGACATGGATGCCTATGCCCGCGGCAAGGACGACCGGGTGGCCCAGGTTTCGGCGTCCCTTTCCGGCAACTGGCAGGCGGTTGAAATCATCCGCGCCGGCGGAGCCCGGGCCGCCGATATCCGGCCCCTGGTGCGGCTCAACGTATCGGTGGTGGTGGAAAAGGACGGACGCATGGAATCCGGCTCGCATGGGGTCGGCGGCCGGGTCGCCTATGATCGCTACCTTGAGCCCGATGCCTGGAAGGCCGTCGTCGACGAGGCGTTGCGCCAGGCCCTGGTCAACTTGGAATCGATCGCCGCTCCGGCCGGCGAGGTGCCGGTGGTTCTGGGTCCCGGCTGGCCGGGTATCCTGCTGCACGAAGCCATCGGCCACGGGCTGGAAGGCGACTTCAACCGCAAGAAGACATCCGCCTTCGCCGGGCTGATGGGCGAACGGGTCGCCAGCCCGGGGGTGACGGTGATCGACGACGGCACCATGGACGACCGGCGCGGGTCGTTGACCATCGACGACGAGGGCACGCCGACGGAACGCACGGTGCTGATCGAGGACGGCATCCTCACGGGCTACATGCAGGACCGCATGAACGCGCATTTGATGGGCGAAACCAGCACCGGCAACGGCCGGCGGGAAAGTTACGCCCACGCGCCGATGCCGAGAATGACCAATACCTATATGCTGGCCGGCGAGCACGAGCCCGAGGAAATCCTGCGATCGGTGAAAAACGGCCTTTACGCCGTCAGCTTCGGCGGCGGCCAAGTGGATATCACGTCGGGCAAGTTCGTCTTTACTTGTACCGAGGCCTATCTGATCGAGGACGGCAAAAAGGGGCCGCCGGTCAAGGGTGCGACGCTGATCGGCAACGGGCCTGACGTTTTGACCCGGGTTTCCATGATCGGCAACGATATGGCGCTGGACCCCGGCGTCGGCACCTGCGGCAAGGACGGCCAGGGCGTACCCGTCGGCGTCGGCCAGCCGACGCTCAAGATCGACAACCTGACGGTCGGCGGCACGGCGGTTCAGTAAGCGTATTCCTTGAACACCTGATCGACGGAGTGGTCCCAGTGTTCTTCGTAGGCGGCCAGAAGCTCCTCGGCCGGGGTCAAACCCGAATGGGCGATCCTGAAAAGGGGCTTCAGGAAATGAGCCTCGTCCATGCCGACGCTGTCGAAACGGCCCCTGTTGCAAAGCCCGCGGTGGGAAATCTGCAACGCGTCTAGCCCCACGTCCCTGACGGTCCTGTTCCTGAAGGTTGTTTTGAGCGCGGTCCGCGGCACCTCGTCCCGCAAGGTCTGCAATTCCTCGATCGTCCAGTCCTTGACCATATCCCAAGCAGCGTCGCGGGCCTCTTTGTCGTATAACAGCCCGACCCAAAAGGCGGACAAGGCGCAAAGGCGACTCCACGGCCCGCCATCGGCGCCCCGCATCTCAAAAAACTGTTTCAGCCGCACTTCGGGGAAGACGGTGCTCATATGGTCGATCCAGTCGGACATCATGGGCTTTTCGCCGGGAAGCGCCGGCAGATCGCCTTCCATGAAATCCCGGAACGATTGCCCCGAGGCGTCGATATAGGTTCCGTCGCGGTAAACGAAGTACATAGGCACATCGAGCAGGTAATCGGCGTAGCGTTCGAAACCGAAGCCGTCCTCGAAAACGAACGGCAGCATGCCGCAGCGGTCGGGATCGGTGTCGGTCCAGATGTGGCTGCGGTAGGACAGGAAACCGGCTGGCTTTCCTTCCTTGAAAGGCGAGTTCGCCCAGAGCGCCGTGGCGACCGGCTGCAGCGCCAGCGCGATCCTGAACATCTGCACCATGGTGGCTTCGGAATCGAAATCCAGGTTGACCTGCACCGTGCATGTGGACTGCATCATTTCCAGCCCCAGTTTGCCTTTCTTGGGCATGTATTCACGCATGATCTTGTAGCGGCCCTTGGGCATCCACGGCATGTCCTTGCTCGGCCACTTGGCCCTGTACCCCAACCCGAGAAAGCCGATCCCCAGCTCGCGGGCGATGACCTTCACCTGTTGCAGGTGGCCTGTGACTTCGTCGCAGGTCTGATGAATGGTTTTCACCGGGGCGCCGGAAAGCTCGATCTGTCCGGCCGGCTCCAGGCTGATGAAGCTGCCGTCGGGTTTCGATAGCGCGATTGGGTTGCCGTTTTCCAGCACCGGCTGCCAATCGAAACGGGTCAAGCCCTCTAATAGCGCCCGCACCCCGGCCGGGCCTTCGTATTCAAGCGGCTTCAGGTCTGCCAGGTGATAGGCGAATTTTTCGTGCTCGGTGCCGATGAGCCAGTCTTTCTTGGGCTTGCATCCGGCTTCCAGATAGCCGATCAACTGTTCTTTCCCCTCAAGGGGCTGTTGGGAGGATGGCGTTTCGCCGGCCATGGGTTTCTCTTTTTCGTACTTGATAAGGAACAGGCTCAGTGGCCGCCGCCGAGGAAGGCCTGCCAGCAGGCCAGCGCCGACAGCGCCGCCGTATCCGCTCGCAAAACACGCGGGCCTAAATCGACACCGGTAACAAAGTCCAGTTTACCGAGGGCGTCAAGCTCGCCCGCGTCAAAGCCGCCTTCGGGGCCGCTGAGGAACCCGCATGACGGTCCATCGCCCCCGCCTTGATTCCGCAATCCGGCCAGCACCTCGGCGATGGGCCGGCCGCCGCCGCTTTCGTCGAGATGAAGGAGCAGCCGGCCGGGAGGCCAATCGGCGATCAATTTATCCAGCGATTGCGGCTCCATGATTTCGGGGACCGTCAGACGTTGGGACTGTTCCGCCGCTTCGATGGCGTGGGCGCGAAAGCGGTCCGGGTTGATACGTGTGGTGTTGGTGTTTTTGGTAAAAACCGGGCATAGCCGGGAAACGCCCAATTCCGTCGCTTTTTCTATGATGAAATCGGTCGACGCCTTTTTGATCGGCGCGAAAGCTAGCCACGGACCCGGCTCCGCCGATTGCGGTCGCAACAATTTTTCGACCGTCAGCGCACCCCGTTTCTTGGCCAGGCTGTCGATCACCGCCGACCATTCGCCGTTTCGGCCGTTGAACAGCACTACCCCGTCGCCGGTGCCGAGACGCATGACATGGCCCAGATAATGGGCCTGGGCTTCTGTAATATCCAAGCCGCCGCCCGCAGTCAGGCCGACATCCACGAACAAACGGGTTTTGGATTTGTATGGGGTCATGGCGGGAAAATGTAATTACTTTGTTCTCATCATACGGTTCGGGCGGCTTTCGGCAAGGAAGGCGGAAAGGTCCCCCGGGTTCTGTTTCCCGAACCGGGGACGGTTTCGGGTATAGTTTCGACCGTGATGGATAATCCCGACAGTAGCACCACCGACATTCCCGACGAAAGCTGGATCGACCGGCTGGCGCCCGAGGGAACGCGCCCCTACTTTCGATTGGCCCGGGCGGACCGGCCCATCGGAACCTGGCTGTTGTTGCTTCCCTGCTGGTGGAGCCTTTCACTGGCCTCGCCTTCGTGGCCGGACGGGAAAATGCTGGTTCTGTTCGTCATCGGGTCACTAGTCATGCGCGGCGCCGGATGCACTGTCAATGATATCGTCGACCGGGATTTCGACGCCCGTGTCGCCCGCACCGCGGCCCGGCCAATCCCCAGCGGCCAAATCAGCGTCCGCCAGGCGGTAGTTTTTTTGGGCTTTCAGCTTCTGTTGGGGTTGGCGGTGTTGTTGCAGTTCAATGCCTTCGCCATATGGCTGGGTATCGGCTCTCTTGTTTTGGTCGCCCTTTATCCGTTCATGAAGCGGATAACCTATTGGCCGCAATTGTTTCTGGGCCTGACGTTCAATTGGGGCGCCCTGCTGGGCTGGGCGGCGGTCAAGGGAAGCCTCGGCCTTCCGGCGGCGGTGCTTTACGCGGCGGGCATTTTCTGGACCCTCGGTTACGACACCATTTACGCCCATCAGGACAAGGAAGACGACATCCTGATCGGGGTCAAATCGACGGCATTGAAGTTCGGCGCCGCGACCGGGCCGTGGCTTATCGGTTTTTACGCCATCACCGTCTGCTTGCTGGCCATGGCCGGATATCTTGCGGAATTGCCGTGGCCGTTTTATCTGGCGCTCGGCATTGGCGCCTCTCAACTGGCGTGGCAAATCAGGGCCGTCGATTTTACCGATCCCAAGAACTGCTTGGCGAAGTTTAAATCCAACCGGGATTTCGGCTTGATCATCCTGGCCGGGATTGTCGCCGGACAGGTGATGAGCTGACCGGGGCTCAGCGAGGGTTCTTAAAATTCTCGCAATTCGGCGGCTCTTTACCGCTGACCGCATAGGCCATCTCAGCAATCACCTTTAACCCCGGGCCGCCATAACACGGCATCGGCGCCGACGTCTGGGGATCGTAGCTGATATCCAGCAAAGCCACGCAATAAAGCACCATCATCGCTCCCATGAGGCCTATATAAAGCGGGCCGTTGCGGTGGGGAGGCGGATGACGCCGGTACTTAAGCGCGCCGAGTTCGGCGGCATCCAATTTTCCGGCGGCATCCCGGGAAAGAACCTCGCGGCTGAAATGCCGCACCCAAACCGGAACGTTCTGCTGGAACATGTAGGCGACGAAGAAACGTTCCAACGCCTTTTCTTCCGCTTCGCGACCCGACCACCGCCGAAAAGCGAGCCGGAAAAAATCATATTCTGATACGCCCAAGGCCTCGGCCGCTTTCATGGCAGCGGCGAAATCCGGGAGCGCTGTTGGCCACACAAAGCTCATGGTCGTCTCCTCGGGCTTGAGACGATCTCCCCCTCTTCTTTTAATATTATAGCCCTTTCGGGCCGGGTCAAATTTTGATCGGGGTAAAACCTGGATAATTGAACCGCAGGCCGTCCGACATCAGGGCTCGGGTTCTGTCCTGCCTGGCCGAAACATCCTCTATCGCCGCTCTCATAAAGGTCTCGAGTGGCTGGCCGGGGGCCGTTATGTCCCGGGCGTGGTTCTGGATTTCTTCCTGGCTGAGCGAAGGCCATATCCGGTTTTCGGCCCGAACGGCGGCCAAGGCGACAGGAAAGCCGTCCCGAGTCAGAGATCCGCGGCGGGACGAATAAACATAGGTGGACGTCATGGCGGGGCCGAAGTCCAATTGCAGTTCTATGCCGTCCAATTTTCCGAAATGGTAATTCCCCGTAGGGATTTCGGTTTCATGCATGCGGGCAACTTGTTCCGGCGTCAGCCAGTTGACGAAAAGCGTGACCCGGGTGCCGGGGGAATGCCTGAGGGTGGCCGGGATCGACCCATAGGAAGCCACGTGCGGGGAATAGACGATATCGAAATCCTTCAGCCGGGCCCGGATCACCGGGATCGGGCCCAGGTTCGAACCATTGAATTTGCGGATCAATTGTTCGGGCGATTGATTGGAGCCGACGGCAAGGACCGGGCGCCTTCCGGAAACGTCGGGCATCGGCGCGCAGGGGGTAAGCTCTTGGTGCGTCTTTCCGTTAACAACGTAGGAATTCGCAGGGATTTCATAAGGATAGGACAGGGCGCGGCGAAGGGTGTCCAGGGACATTTGGAAAATCGCCGGCCTCACTCGTCGCCTTCAAGGTACTCGGAAATATCGACCTCGTCGATCTGGTCCTTTTCCAGGAACTGATCGGCGTATTCCTTGTAAACGCCTGAAGTCAAAAAAAGCTCGAACAGATCGCCGTCGATATGGGCGTCCTTTTTCATGAACGACATGATCTTGACGCTTTCGCTCAGGGTCTTCGGCGCCTTGTAGGGGCGGTCGACAGCGGTTAACGCCTCGAAGATATCGGCGATGGCCATGATCCGGGCCGGGATCGACATGTCGTCTTTGTTGAGCTTCCTTGGATACCCGGTGCCGTCCATCTTTTCGTGGTGGCCGCCGGCATATTCGGGAACCCGTTTCAAATGTTCGGGAAACGGAAGCTGCTCCAGCATGACGATCGTCTGCATGATATGGTCGTTGATTTTGAAGCGTTCCTCGGCGGTCAAGGTGCCCTGGGGGATGGAAAGGTTGTAGGCCTCGCCGAGATTGAACTTGAGTTCCGGCACATCGAGCTTGAATCTGTGTTTTTCGTCCTGGGCCGCAACTGTCTCCTCTTCGCGGTAGATGATGTGGTCGTCCCGGTCGCTGAGCAGGTTTTCCACTACCGGCAGGTCCGGCGGCGGCGTTCTGTCCTTGCGTTTCTTTTCTTCCTGGGAAATGCCGAGCCGGTCATCGAGAGTCCGGGTCCACTTGGTATGGGCGATTTCCTCGACTCGTTCGATTTTTTCTGGGGCCATGAATTCACCGCCGATATTGCTTTTGGCGATAAAGGCAAAGTCATCGTCCAGCTTGGCCAGGCGTTCACCCAATTCGGCGCGGAGCTTCTCCGTATCCCCTTTGCCATCGGCCACGGCCTTCAGGTATTCGATCTCAGCTTCGCGTTTGACCACTTCGAAACGGGTGCGGATTTCATGGATGCGGTCATAGATGGTTTCAAGCTTGGTCGCCTTGTCGACCACGTATTCAGGCGTCGTCACCTTGCCGCAATCGTGAAGCAGGGCAGAGATGGTCAATTCGTACCAATCGTCCTCGCTGAGGTCGAAATCGGCTAACGGCCCATCCTTGGCGTCGCAGGCGGCCTTGGCCAGCATCATGGTCAATTCCGGAACCCGTTGGCAGTGTCCGCCCGTATAGGGCGATTTGGCGTCGATGGCGGACGCAATCAATTTGATAAACGAATCAAGTAAAAGCTTTTGCGCGTCCAAAAGCTGCTTGTTGTCCAGCGCCACGGCGGCCTGCGACGCCAGGGCTTCGATCAGGGGCTGGATATCGCTGCTGAAGGGGATAACCTCGCCGGTATCCTCGTCCTGGGCATTGAGAAGCTGAAGGACGCCGATAATCTCGTCCTGGGAATTCTTCATCGGCACGGTCAGGAACGATTTCGACCTGTATCCCGTTACTTCGTCGAATTTCCGCGTGCCGGAGAAATCGAAGTCCTTGGAATCGTAGGCGTCGGGGATGTTGATGGATTTCCCCGTCAGGCCGGCGCAACTGGCGACGTTGGCTTTGTTTTCCTTGCCCGTTTCCGGATCATAGAGAAGCACCGGCGGAAAGATGATTTCCTTGCCGGTGGTTCCGCCCATGGCGATCTTGAGGGAATCCGTGCGCACGATCTCAAATTTCAGGTTGTTGTCTTCGGTCTTGAGGTAAAGCGTCCCGCCGTCGGCATTGGAGAGTTCCTTGGCCTCGAGAAGAATGGTTTCCATTAGGCGGTTGGTATCCTGCTCCGCCGAAAGGGCGATGCCGATTTCGATCAGCCTCTCAAAACTCGAGGCTTTGTTTTGATCTGGCGTTTTTTTTGCTTTTTTCGCCATCGTTTCTCCTCACCCCAGAAAACGCCTTAAGGTCTTATGCCAAAGGGACTTAATGGTCAGATCGGGTACCCCTGACTACGGTTTAATACAAAGGGTACCCGTCAATTAGGCCGTTTGGCGCCCTATCTTTCAATCTAGGCGGGCGGCGGAAAAGGGTATCGGTCTTTTTGCCCGAAAACAACTGGAGGGAAGGCTAAGTGCCTTGACGCTCCCGCTCCCATGCGGTGTCAATAGGCCAATAAATGCATAAGGAACTGGCATTATGGCCTTTTCTTCCTTGAGAGACTTTATCGACCGCCTGGAAAAGGACGGCCGTTTAGTGCGCGTTGGCGAGCCGGTTTCCCCCAATCTGGAGATGACCGAAATCCAGACCCGCTTGCTTGCCGAAGGCGGGCCTGCGGTCCTGTTCGAAAACGTCGTCGACGACAAAGGAGCGGCTTTCGGCATGCCGGTACTGGTCAATCTTTTCGGCACCATCGAGAGGGTCGCCTGGGGCATGAACCGGGAACCGGACCAGCTTCGCGAAATCGGCGAGACCCTGGCTTTTCTGCGCCAGCCCGCCCCCCCGGAAGGCTGGCGGGACGCGGTAAAGGCTCTGCCGATGGTGAAGACCGTCATGGCCATGAAGCCTAAAACGGTGGCCAAGGCGCCGTGCCAGGAAGTGGTGTTGAAAGGGGCCGACATCGACCTTTCGCGGCTGCCGGTTCAAACGTGCTGGCCCGGCGAACCGGCGCCGGTGATTACCTGGCCGCCGGTGGTGACCTTGGGCCCCGATGCCGGCAAGAAAGGCGGCGACGCCCGGGACGACTACAACCTCGGCATCTACCGCATGCAGGTCACCGGCCCCGACACCACCTACATGCGCTGGCTCAAGCACCGGGGGGGGGCGCAGCATCATGCGCGGTGGAAGGACAAAAAGACCGAGCCCCTGCCCGCCGCCGCCGTCATCGGCGCCGATCCGGGGACCATCCTGGCCGCCGTCACCCCGGTCCCCGATACGCTGTCGGAATACCAGTTCGCCGGGCTGCTGCGGGGCAAGAAGGTGGAATTGGTGGATTGCAGGACCGTGCCCTTGAAGGTGCCGGCCGAGGCCGAGATCGTGATCGAAGGTCACGTGTCGCTGGATGATTACGGCGACGAAGGCCCCTATGGGGACCACACCGGTTATTACAACGCGGTCGAGCCGTTCCCCGCCTTTACCGTCAGCGCCGTCACCATGCGCAAGGACCCGATTTACCTCTCGACCTTTACCGGCCGCCCGCCCGATGAGCCTTCGGTGCTGGGCGAGGCCCTTAATGATGTTTTTGTGCCTTTGTTCCAACAGCAGTTCCCCGAAATCGTCGATTTCTGGCTGCCGCCCGAGGCATGTTCGTACCGGGTCGGAGTCGTTTCCATCAACAAAGCCTACCCCGGCCACGCCAAGCGGATCATGATGGCGGTGTGGTCGTACCTGAGGCAATTCATGTACACCAAGTTCGTCATCGTCGTTGACGACGACATCGACGCCCGCGATTGGAAAGACGTGATCTGGGCGGTTTCCACCAACGTCGACCCCGCCCGCGACATCACGGTGATCGAGAACACGCCTATCGACTATCTGGATTTCGCGTCACCGGAATCGGGGTTGGGCTCCAAAATGGGGATCGACGCCACCACCAAAATACCGCCCGAAACCAGCCGCGATTGGGGCCGCAAGATCCGCATGACCGACGACATCATCGACGAAGTGACCCGAAAGTGGGAAGCCTACGGCCTGCCCGGCGCGGGCAAGCCGATCTGGAAATAGCTATGACCAATAGGGACCTCAAGGACCACGCCCAGAATGCCAACGCCTGGCCTTTCGCCGAGGCGCGAAGCCTGTTGAAGCGCGTCGGCGACAAGACGCCTGAAAAGGGCTATGTGCTGTTCGAAACCGGGTACGGGCCTTCGGGCCTGCCGCACATCGGCACCTTCGGCGAGGTCGCCCGGACGTCCATGGTGCGTCATGCTTTTTCGCTGCTGTCCGACCTGCCGAACAAACTGATCACTTTTTCCGACGACATGGACGGGCTCAGGAAGGTGCCCGACAACATCCCCAACCCCGACATGGTGGCCGAGCACCTGGGCATGCCGTTGACCGCCATCCCCGATCCCTTCGGGACGCACGAAAGCTTTGGCCACCACAACAACGCCCGACTGAAGGCGTTCCTGGATGATTTCGGGTTCGATTATGAATTCCTGAGCTCGACCGAATGTTACAAGAGCGGCCGCTTCGACGAGGCGCTGCTTGGGGTGCTGGAACGCTATGACGCGGTCATCAACGTCATCCTGCCGACCTTGGGCGAGGAACGCCGCGCCACCTACAGTCCCTTTTTGCCGGTGTGCCCGAAAACAGGCCAAGTGCTGCAGGTGCCGGTGGTCGAGCTCGACACCGATGCCGGGACCATCGTCTATGAGGACGAGGACGGCGCCAAGACCGAGGTGCCGGTCACCGGTGGCCATTGCAAGCTGCAATGGAAGGCCGACTGGGCTATGCGCTGGGCGGCCCTGGACGTAGATTACGAGATGTCAGGCAAGGACCTGATCGATTCGGTGAAGCTGTCGGGAAAAATCTGCCGCATCCTTGGCAGCGAGCCGCCGGTGGGATTCACCTATGAGCTTTTCCTCGACGAAAACAGCGAGAAGATTTCGAAATCCCGGGGCAACGGGCTGACGGTGGAGGAATGGCTGCGCTACGCGCCGCCGGAAAGCCTGTCGCTGTTCATGTACCAGAAGCCGAAAACGGCGAAGCGGCTGTTTTTCGACATCATCCCCCGGAACGTCGACGATTATCTGAGCCACATCTCGGGCCTGCCCCAACAGGACGACGCCAAGAAACTGGATAATCCCGCCTGGCACATCCATCAGGGCACCCCGCCACACGAGGAAGCTCTCTTAAGTTTCAGCATTCTCCTCAACCTGGCCGGCGTCTGTCACACCGAGGACAAGGCGGTGCTTTGGCATTTCATTTCCCGCTACCGGCCCGATGCTTCGCCGAAAGCGGCGCCCATCCTGGACAGGCTCCTCGATTACGCCGTCAACTACTACAGGGATTTCGTCAAGCCGGCGAAGAATTACCGAAAGGCGACCGACGACGAGAAGGTGGCGCTTGAGGATCTGTTGTCGGTGCTGGGCGGAATTGCCGACGACGCCGACGCCGAAACCATCCAAACGGAAGTATATGAAGTCGGCAAGCGCCACCCCTTCCCCGACCTTAAGGCCTGGTTCAAGGCGCTCTACGAGATCCTTCTCGGCCAATCCCAAGGGCCCCGGATGGGTTCCTTCATCGCCCTTTACGGGTTGCGGGAAACACGTGACCTGATCAAGCGCGCCATCGCCGGTGAAGACCTCGCCCACTGACCGGCGCTTCACCCGGGGCAACTCCCGACGGCGGTATCATTTTTTTAGATTGTCAGATGCAGAAGAGGCGGCCTATTTGCTCGCCCAAACCACGCGGGACATCCAGTCAATTTCTTCTATCGACAGGCTGCGGTCCTCGTGGTTGGGATTGAGGGATTGCAGGTCCACCTTGCGGGCCGATTGGCGAAGCAGCACTTTGACCATGACCTCACCGCCCTTGGTTTTGACAACGACACGGTCGCCGCGGCGGATATTGGCCTGGGGTGAAATGATTATCGAATCGCCGTCACGGAACACCGGCTCCATGCTGTCGCCCGTGACCTCCAAAGCATAGGCGTATGGATCGCCGAGACCGGGAAACGGGATCTCATCCCAAGCCCCGCCCGTGGGATAACCGGCATCGTCGAAAAATCCCGAAACACCCGCCTGAACAAAACCGATTAACGGAATATTCCGATAGACGCCGGCGCTTTCGCTGTCGCTGGTGAATGAAACAAATTCAGCAAAGCTGGCGCCCGTCGCCGCGAGCACCTTGGAAACGCTTTCCGTGCTCGGCCAGCGGAGCTTGCCCTCACGGGTGACCCGTTTGCTCTTGTTGAAGGTCGTCGGGTCAAGGCCTGCCTGCCGGGCCAGCCCGGACGCGGAGTAACCGTACTCCCGGGCCAGCCGGTCGATGGCTCTCCAGACATCGGCGTGTTTCAACATGGGAACATTGTCATATACAAGTGCTCTCCCGTCACTAGGAACATTTTTCTTTTTATCTATTGACATAGGACTTAACCCTGATATATAAATAGTGTTCTCTTTTTGTTCCTGTTTTGGGTTGTCTCATTTCTTAATTGGAGCCCTTCAATGCCCCGCACCCGCTTTATCCCCCGGTCCTATTACGACACCCCGACAGCCCCTTTCGTCGATGCAGAGGAAGCTTGGTTCTGGTTCATGCGGTGCCAGCGGGCCCGCGAAGAAGGGGCCCGCTTCGAAGAGACTCCTGGTTCCGTTACCCGGCCCTGCGACCCCGACGACCTTTACCGGGCCGCGGTTGGCCTTTTGAGGCAACGCCAGGTCACTGCCGAACATTTGCGGGTGTTGGCTTTCTTTGGCGTTTGCGAACGGCCGCCCGATCCCCGCTGCCGGGACGAAGAACGGCCGGCGCGGCTCTGGAACGAAGCCCTGGACAAGCTGACTACCGTATTAAAAAGAAAGGGAATTATAGAATGACCGCCTCGACGGCTGCCGGGCCTTTCGAAACAGGCTTCGCCCTGGTGGTGTTCTCGGGCCAGGCCGATCTCAAATGGCTGAAGATACTGAAACCCGGTTTTCGTCATTGCTTCGTGGTGATCGAAAACCGCGGCCGGTGGATTCTTTACAACCCCCTTTCACACCGGACCGAGATCGCCGTGCTCGAAGGCGTCACCGGGACGGAGCTCATGAAATGTTATCGGGGCCAGGGATTGCGAGTCGTCCCCTGGCTCCTTCGTCCGGTTTGCAAAAAATCCGCCCCTTGGGGACTCTACACCTGCGTCGAAGCGATCAAGCGGATTCTCGGCATCCATGCCCATTGGATCATAACCCCCTGGAATCTTTATAAATTCCTAAAAAATTATAAATAATTGAAAAAAAACCTTGACAACAGCAAAAATTCTGATTAAATAGGCCTCAACGAACACCACACGTGTGTCCAAAGCCCGCCTCTCGCAGACCCTGCGGTTTTCCGGCGGGTTTTTTTGTGACCAATCCCAAGACTTTTTTTTAAGGAGGAATGATCCATGGGTGGATTCTTCAGCGCCCCAAAACCACCGCCACCACCGCCACCGCCGCCGCCTCTGCCGGACCCGGAGGAAGAGAACAGGAAACGGCGCCTCGAAGCCATCGAACGCCGCCGCCGCGGCCGCGCCGGAACCATTGCCACGTCGGCCCGGGGGCTTTTGGGCCTCGGCGATCAGGCGCCGCGACGGAAATCCTTGTTGGGAGAATAGAGATGACTGACATCACGCCGAAAGGCGTCATCGAACGATACCGCCATGCCAAGGACCGGCGGGGCGTTTGGGAAAGCCATTGGCAGTTCTCGTGCTGGAACGAAAACGACCCCAACCGGGAAAAGATTCTGGCTGTCGGCCGCGACAACCGGAACTTCCAATCGTGCCTGCGCATCGCCAGGCGCGCCCTCGCCGGCACGTTGAAGGACCCGACGGGGGGCGCCACCCATTACCACGCCAAGGACATGACTCCGCCCTGGGCCAAGGACCGCAAGCCGTCAGCCGAAATCGGCCGGCACCGGTTCTACAACGACATCGAATGACGGCGTCTTTTCCATCACCCAGTTGAAAGAAGTAACACCATGTTTGTTTTAAATAGACCCATCGACCCTTCAGCGAATGCTGATATTGATGACGTGCTTCGGACTAAATCAGCGTTGAGACGACTCGGTTTTTTCAGAGGCCCGGTCGACAGCACCCCCACAATGGAGATGATCTGAGCCATTCAATCGTTACAGTCCGCTACCGGTCTCAATCGCGACGGCATAATAAAGCCCGAAGGGCCGACGGAACGCATGATCGCTTCACTCCTCACCGACAAAGATGAGGACCAGGACGACGATAGCGGTAATCCCGGCGCAGCTTCCCCAAACGTTGTAAGCAATGTCAATGCGGTTGCCACGGTGAATGCGGCTGTAGGTATTAATGTCGCCGCCGCCGTCACCGTGGTCGCAGCAGCCGCTATCTCAGTGACTGTTGCAGGACATGGCCGTAATTCATTTGGTCGGCGGTTTTAAGAGGGATTTCGATGCTAATGCCGTATATTTTGACGGTTCTCATGACGAACCGGTGCACGGCAAAATGCGCACATTGTTGCATGAACTCCGGTCCGGACCGGTCTGAACGCCTTGATTTTCCAGTTATTCGGAAAACCATCGACGAATTGAACGATATCAGTCCTCTTCTCACAGTCGTCTTTGCGGGTGGAGAGCCTACACTGGTGAAGGACGCCCTCCGGCAATCAATTCGGCATTGTTCGGAAATCGGCATTTCGACCCGTCTTGTGACAAACGCCTCGTGGGCGAAAACCCCCAGCACCGCACGCCGCGTTCTGAAACGCTTAAAGGCTGACGGATTACGAGAGCTTAATATCAGTACAGATGATTATCACCTCCCGTTTATTCCATTCGAGAACGTTGTCAACGCCTGGTCGGCCGCGAAGGAAATGGTTTTTGACTCGGTGGTGATTGCCAACAGCGTCGGTCCAAGCAGCCAGATCACGCCTGAATGCATTAAGAAACGTATCGGTGAACGGGTGCCCCTTCGTTTCGATGAGGACGGCATTGAACATGTCGCGCCCGCTGCAGATGCCGACGGGACTTATTACGCGATTTCCAACTCCCAACTTCAACGTCTTGAACGCGGGGCGGCCACTCTTTCGGATTCTGATTTTCACCTAATGAGTGACATTTCTCGTCTCAACGCCCCTTGTCCTTACGCAATCCGGAATGCCGCCCTTTCGGCTAGGGGTAGTCTTCTTGCGTGTTGTGGATTTGAATTGGATGGAAATGAGGTTCTCGATTTTGGCGACGTACGAACAACGAATGCCGCACGATTAATAGAAAAGGCCAACAACGATGTTATTATCAACGCTATCGCCTATTTCGGCCCGCTTTTTCTAATGAAGATTGTAAAAAAGGTCGCGCCTGACGTGTCATTTTCAAAAAAATTTGGATCGGTCTGTGAGATTTGCCGTTCGGTCGTTAAGAATCCAGATGCGATTTTGGCTTTGCGGGAGCATGTTTCCGCGTTCGGACCGGTTGTTATACGGCGCCGAATGAAAGTGGCAAAACACAATCAAGAGGCCGCATGACGAGCGCATTCGACTGGCGGACGGCCCCAAAGTCCATTTGTCACGACATCTTTTTCAAAGGTGATCGAGTCGGCACTTCTTGGGCTGTCCTTCGAAGTTACCCAAATATCCCGGCAGCAGCGGCGGATGAAGTCGTCATCGAATGCTTCCAGCGGATGCAGGATGTAGGCGCCATAGGATTGAGAGGATATCGAAAGCATTCGATTTATAAGCTGTCCCCAGCGGGCCATCCAAGGGAGGCGTTTGTCGAGGACTCGAACGGCAACGCGCTTAGGTTCTTGATATCGAAAAAGCACCTGATAATTGGGTCCGACAAAAGACGGCTGAACGCTCCGATCGACTTCGTTCTCGAAAACAACATGTTCCCTCTGGCGGCCTATCTTCTGCTCCTGCATCCGCCCGAAACCAGACATCGGTACAATGCCGTCATCGCGGACAACGCCGTCACGCTTCCGTTAGAAGTGACGGCTTCTGACCATGGATACGTTACCAATCTTGGCGAGACCTATTCGCGGGGAGACGACGGCGTGGTTTCAGAAGTCACGCTCAAGACGCCTTTATTCCACGCCTATCGGGCGCGCCGGCGGATTCCCCGTTGGCCGTCGCCACTGGCGTCTCCCCGGTTCCGATATGTTCCCTACAAGGACATCAAAACCAAGGAAACAACCCTCACCGTAAGCGGCCGTGAAACCGAGGCAACCATCGCCCGGCCCAAGAAACCAACTCAAACAAATACCGTTTGCGTGTTTGTCGGCGGCACCGGCATCTTCAATCGGCACGGATTCACGTCTCAGATCGACCTTGGCTACCACCGGCTTTTGGACGGTCTCGCTATAGAGGGCATTGCAACCATCCGTTACGAGAGGTTTCCAAAAGGGACCGGTGATCTCGCCACGGCCGAGGAAGCAATTGATTTTGGCGCCCTGTGTCGGGGCGCCGCGGCATGGCTGGACTGGCTTGACGGCGAGGCGTGGGCAAAAGGAATGCCCAAAGTCATCATAGGACACAGCTTGGGCGGGCTGGTGGCCCTCCGGCTTTCCGCCGTCCGCAGTGATCTCGCAGGTGCGGTCGTCCTGAATACGCCGGGGGGGACACTCCGGAACACAACCGCGATACAGCATTCATGGTTTGCCAGGCACATGGATGTCCCGGATAGCTCGAAACGCGAGGCTGCCCGGCTCAGGAAAGTATTTATCACGGCGTTGGAAACAGACGCCGAATGGACGGACGAAACCGTTCCGGTCGAGATTCTTCCGTTCAAACGCCAACGCGGACTGTTGAAAAGCATACTTGACCTGGATCCTTGCGGATTGGTGGGGGCGGGTTCTGCGCCGCTTCTCATCGTGCAGGGGCAAAACGACATTCAGGTGCCGCCCGGCGACGCCAGGCGGTTACTTGCAACGGCCCGAAACGCGAACCGCCGTGCGAAGCTGATCGAGGCATGTGGTCTCGACCATCTTCTGCGCCGGAACGACGCCGAAGGGCTTCGAGCAATCAAGAACTACGTCGATCGCCGCCGACGCATCCCTATTGCCCTGATCCGGCAAATCGCAAAAGCCCTCAAGGACATCGCCGGGTAACACGACCAGCCCGAAGAACACGGCTTAGGACCGGCCCCGCCGTCGGCCGGGATCGGCCGGCACCGGTTCTACAACGACATCGAATGACGGCCCCCGACATTCTGGAACTTCCACCAACCCGGGCTTTCCGGGTTTTTCTTTGCAACCCAAGACCCCAAGGAGAAACACCATGAGCGACATTTCCACCGGCGGCTTTTTGGCCGGCAAGAAGACCTACATCACCGCCATCACCGGTATCGTCGGCGCGCTCGGCGCCTATCTGGTCGGCGACATGAACCTCATCGAGGCGTTCCAGGTCGTCTGGCCGCTGATCAGCGTCGCCTTCCTGCGCAAGGGCATCGCCGCCGGCCGATGACGGGCTGGGCCGATATCGTCGCGGGCCTTATCCGGGCGTTCAACCTGATCGCCGGATGGGCCCGCGACAACGGCCTCCGCCGCCAGGGGGCGGAGAAGGCCGAACTGGAAACGCTCAGACGTCAAAAATCCGTCCGGAGGAAAGCCGATGAGATCGACAATGCGCCTGTGCCTGATCGCGACCGCGATATTCTTGACCGCCTGTAGCATCCCGGTCAGCGTCGACGTGGATTGCGCGTGGGCGCGGCCGATAAAGTTCAGCGAGCCGACCAAGGCATGGCTCGGGGCGTTGTCGCCGTGGCCCGGCCACGTCCGCGAAGATTTAATCAAGATCGCGCGGCATAACGAGAAACACCGGACGTTTTGTGGGTGAGGGTGGACGGCGACTCCCTCTTTCCGCTATAACCCCTGCCCGGACACCGAAACCGGAAACGGAGGAGGTTCTGATGAAGAAAATGTGTGACACTAATGACTCAATCTCAGGATTTTTAATATCTCTCGGGCGATTCGATAAAAAAAATCAAATATTTCAATATATTGCGGCCCATCCAGCCGGACTCGTTTTGTTCTAAATGTCAAGAGAAATATTGAGTTTTTCCCGGAAAAGGTATATATTATTTGAATATTACCCGCTAGCAGCGTGCTGTTAGCACAGGGGCCGCTCTCCGGAGCGGCCCTTGCCATTCGGGGGGAAGGCATGGGGGTCTGGGTATACGTTGATGGATTCAATCTTTACTACGGCGCCTTAAAGGGGCGACCGTATCGTTGGTTGAATCTGAAAACATTGTCGGAAGAAATACTCCCGCAGGGGCGCAACATTGAGAAAGTAAAATATTTTACGGCCCGAGTCTCAGGCGCTATTGACCCTGATGCGCCTCGCCGCCAACAAGTCTATCTCAATGCTCTTGATACTGTGTAGGAAATCGAAACATATTTTGGTGGATTTCTAGCGAAAACAATTTGGCGGCCAATAATCAATTTACCAATTAAAAACCGCCTTATTAACTCCCCGAACCCCGTAACAATTCCCCCGGGGACACATACTGTTACTGGTGCGCCCAATCAAAGTTTGGTGGTTGGAGGCTACCCCCCGCCAGGACAACGAAGACGAAGGCGGATTGCCAGGCCTTTGCCCGATGCCGTAGTAACAGAAGTCCATACAATGGAAGAAAAGGGCTCAGACGTTAATCTAGCATCCCATCTACTAAACGATGCTTGGCATGGGCACTTCATAGAAGCACTGGTTATCACAAACGATACTGACCTAAAAACACCAATAGAGATTGTAGCCGTAGAAAGGGGGTTGCCCGTTACCCTAGCTTGTCCTGATGCAAATTATCCTGCAGCGCCCCAATTGTCCGCCGTTGCAACTCATACGCGGCATATCAGTAAAACAATGTTGGGAAACTCCCAATTCCCTAATCCAATAATCAAACCAAACGGGAATCAAATTTTTAAACCAAGCCCTGGTTGGTGAAAATCGCCCGGCACAACGAGAAACACCGGACGTTTTGCGGGTGAGGGTAGACGGCGACTCCCCCTTTCCGCTATAACCCCTGCCCGTCAACGCGTGCCTAAGAAAGGAGGGCCGGGTCATGAAGAAACGAAAAATCCGGCGGCGGAACCCCGTCGCCCGGGTGGTTCGAAGGCTACGCCCCCAAGTGGTGCCTTCGGCAAAAGGCTACAAGCGCCGCCCGAAACATAAAGGCCATTCCGATTTGAAGTCGGGATGGCCTTTTTCTTTTTCCGTTTCTGGATCAGGCGTTCGAAAAGGCTACTCCGCCGCCAACTTGCGCTTCTGGATAAGCTCCATGATCTCGGCCGCCGCCACCGGGATGTTGGTGCCGGGGCCGTAGACGGCGGCGACCCCCTTTTCGAACAGGAAATCATAATCGTGGGGCGGGATGACGCCGCCGCAAACGACGACGATATCCCCGGCGCCGCTTTTGCGGAGCGTGTCGATCAATTGCGGCACCAGGGTCATGTGTCCGGCCGCCTGCGATGACACGCCGATGACGTGGACGTCGTTCTCGATAGCTTCGCGGGCGGCCTCTTCCGGGGTCTGGAACATCGCCCCCAGGTCGATCTCGAAACCGATGTCGGCGAACGCCGTGGCGATCACCTTGGCGCCCCGGTCGTGGCCGTCCTGGCCCATCTTGACCACCAGCATGCGGGGACGGCGGCCTTCGCTTTCGGCGAAGGCTTCGACCTCGGCGCGGATTTTCCGGAACCCCTCGTCGCCTTCGTAGGCCGACCCGTAAACCCCGGTGACGGAGCGCACCTGCGCCCGGTGGCGGGTGAAGACCTTTTCCAGGGCGTCTGAAATCTCGCCCACCGTGGCCCGGGCCCGGGTGGCGTCGACGGAAAGCGTCAAAAGATTCCCGTCGCCCGATTCCGCGGCCCGGGTCAGGGCGTCGAGCGCCGCCCGGCACGCCTCCTCATCGCGGGATTTGCGGATTTCCTTTAGCCGCTTGATCTGTCCCTCGCGGACGGCAGCGTTGTCGATCTCCAGCAGGTCCACGGGCTCGTCCTTTTCAGCCGGGTACTTGTTGACGCCGACGATGACCTCTTCGCCGCGGTCGATGCGGGCCTGCTTGCGGGCCGCAGACTCCTCGATCCGCAGCTTCGGCATGCCGGCGATCACCGCCTTGGTCATGCCGCCCAGGTCCTCGACTTCATCAATAAGCTTGCGGGCCTCGCCGGCGACCGAATGGGTCAGGCTTTCCAGGTAGTAGCTGCCGCCCAAGGGATCGACGACGTTGGTGACGCCGGTTTCCTCGGCGATCACCAATTGCGTGTTCCGGGCGATGCGGGCCGAAGCCGAGCTGGGCAGCGCCAGCGCCTCGTCGAAGGCGTTGGTGTGCAGGCTCTGGGTGCCGCCGAGGACGGCGGCCAGCGCCTCGATGGTGGTGCGGATGACGTTGTTGTAGGGGTCCTTGGCCGCCAGCGACACGCCCGAGGTCTGGCAATGGGTGCGCAGCATGGACGAACGCGGGTCCTTGGGCCCGAAGGGTTCCATCAGCTCCGCCCACAACAGCCGGGCGGCGCGGAGCTTGGCGATCTCCATGAAGAAGTTCATGCCGATGTTGAAGAAGAAGCTTAGCCGCGGCGCGAAGTCGTCAACGTCGAGGCCCTTGCCCAGCGCGGCGCGGACGTATTCGAGCCCGTCGGCGAGCGTAAACGCCAGTTCCTGGACGATGGTCGAGCCGGCTTCCTGGATGTGATAGCCGGAAATGGAAATGGAATTGAAACGCGGCATGTTCTCGGCCGTGTATTCGATGATGTCGGCGACGATGCGCATGGAGGGTTCGGGCGGATAGATATAGGTGTTGCGGACCATGAACTCCTTGAGGATGTCGTTCTGGATGGTGCCTGATAGTTTTTCGGGCGCGACGCCCTGTTCCTCGCCGACAACGATATAGCCCGCCATCACCGGCAGCACGGCGCCGTTCATGGTCATCGACACGCTCATCTCATCTAAGGGGATGCCGTCGAACAGGATCTTCATGTCCTCGACGGAATCGATGGCGACCCCGGCCTTGCCGACGTCGCCGACGACGCGGGGGTGATCGGAATCGAAACCCCGGTGGGTGGCCAGATCGAACGCCACCGACAGCCCCTTCTGGCCGGCGGCCAGGTTGTCGCGGAAGAACTTGTTGGAATCCTCGGCCGTCGAAAAACCGGCGTACTGGCGGACGGTCCACGGGCGGCCCGCGTACATGGTCGTCTTGGGCCCGCGCAGGTAGGGGGCGAACCCGGGCAGGGAATTCACCGCCTCGATGCCCTCCAGGTCCTCGGCCGTGTAAAGGGCCTTGACCTCGATGCCTTCGGGCGTCTTCCAGACAAGATCTTCCGGCGAGCGGTCCTTCAACTCCTCGGCCGCGCGCCGGCGCCAGTCCTTAAGCCCGGGGGCGGTCTTTTTTGGGGATTTCCTGGACGATTTCGCCATCTCGGTTCTCAAGAGCGTCGTTCAAGCCCTTCGGGCTTCCAGATTGCGGAGTATAGGGCAAACCCGCCGCTTCTTGGGCGGTGAAATTTGTGCAAGTGCGAAAAAAATGCCGCCGAAAAGAAAAAATACCACTTATCCACACAATATATGGTGTGGCTATTGCCCGAATTTAGCAAATATAGTATTTGTCGATCGGTTCCCTGAACTCCGTTTTTGAACACAGAACAAGGAGGCTTCGACCGCGAAACGTAGGCAGACCCTGGAATCGCCAGCGATAAAGCGCCGAAAAACAAACATGTCAGAAGAATGGACGCCAACACGCATCAGCATCCTCATTGCCTTGTGGGACGAGGGCCTCACCACCAGCGCCATCGGTGAACGGCTCGGTGTTACCAAGAACGCCGTCGTCGGCAAGGTTCACCGCCTGGGGCTTCCGAAACGGGGGTCGCCGATCCGGCAAAAGCCGAAACCGGCCCAGATCATCAGCCTCGAGGCGCTTCGTGCCGGCATGTGCTGCTGGCCGGAAGGCGAGCCGGGAAAAGAGGATTTCCGTTTCTGCGGCGAACCCATCGTCCCGGAAAAACCCTATTGCTCCCACCATTGCGAACGGGCCTACGTCAAGAACCTCAAGGACAAGAATACCGCCGCCGCCTGAACGGTCGGCCTTCGGCGGCGCATTGCGGCCCTTGACCTGAAAGGCCCGGGGGCTAAGATCGCCCCCGTTATGGAACCGATCTCCGTTTCCTTGCCGCTCGGCATTCGGCGAATTACCGGCCCGGCCTCTTTTTGAGGACCGGGAACCCCCGTCGTCTGTCACCGTTTCAAGGAAGGGAGGTGCGTCTCATGACCGCCTTATCCGGGTCTTTACCCGTTCAACGCCGCCAAACCGCCTGTTTCTCCGTTATCGCCACCGCCGAGCCGGGAACGATGCCCCGCGTGTTGGAGATATTCGCCAAGCGCGGGCTGATACCCGACCGTTGGCTGAGCGCCGTCGCCGGCCCAAGGGACGGGGAGATCCATATCGATATCCAGCTTGCCGATACCGACAGGGAGCTTGCCAAGCGCCTGGCCCATTCCTTGCGCCAAGTGGTCTCGGTGCAATCGGTACTGACATCGGAGAAACGCGTGCTTAAATCCGCGTGAACCCCTTGCGAAAGGAAATCGGGTGAGCCTTGTCGACCGCATCCGGGATTGCGCCCGTTTCGAGCCCGGCCGCTACCGCCCCTTTATCGTCGGCGGCGCCGCCGTGGGCAGGATCGACGAGGCCGTCGCCGGCCTGCTTCGGCCTTTCGCCGACGTCTTCGATATTTCCGAACACTCCGTAACCATGAACGAGGGGCTTAAGGACCCCGGCCAACGGACCGAGGCCATGGCCGGGGTCCTGGAGGCGCTTCGCGGCGGCGGCCACATCCCCGGCTGGCGGGACGAGGCCTATCCGGTGGGCTCCGCGTTTTCGGCCCCGTCATTGTTGACCATGGAACGCGCCGCCGTGCCGTTGTTCGGAGTCAAGGGTTATGGCGTCCACGTCAATGGCTTTGTCCGCGACGGAGCCGGGATCAAGATGTGGATCGGCAAGCGCAGCCTCGACAAACCGACTGGCCCTGGCAAGCTGGATCAGATCGTCGCCGGGGGGCAGCCGGCGGGGGTGTCGCTGTCGGACAACATGATCAAGGAATGCGGAGAAGAAGCCGGCATCCCGGCGGCCCTGGCCGCCACTGCCCGGCCGGTGGGGACGGTTTCTTATATGACCGGGCGCGAGGAAGGGCTTCGCGACGACGTGCTTTTCAATTACGACCTGGAGCTGCCGGCCGGCTTCGAGCCCGCGAATACGGACGGCGAGGTGGAGGTTTTTTTCCTGTGGCCGATGGCGCAGGTCATGGACACCCTGGCCAAGGGGGATGATTTCAAATTCAACTGTGCCCTGGTGGTTATTGATTTTCTCGTCCGATGGGGTTTTATCACCCCCGAAGACCCGGATTACATAGAGATTGTCCAGGGCGTGGACCGGCAATTTCCGGCGCCGAAGGATCGAGGGTAACGAAACAAGGGATGAAAAATATGAAACAAGAAAACTGGGCGCCGAGGACGATAGTTTCTGGAAGGACCACAAGGGCGCCAAGGTCAACGCCATCCGCACCCGGTCGATGATCAAAAAATCCGACATGGTGATCGTCCGGTTCGGCGACAAATACAAGCAATGGAATGCCGCCTTTCAGCCCCGGGTTCGCCGCCGCCTTGGGCAAGCCGGTCATCACCATTCATGCCCCGGACCTGACCCACCCCTTAAAAGAAGTCGATGGCGTCGCGCTGGCGGTCGCCCAAACGCCCGAACAGGTGGTAAAGTTGTTGGCCTACGTTATCGACGGAACCCTGTAACCGGATTTTGGGGCCGCCCGCCATGGACGCACACGCCGACCAGCAAACCCTTTTCCCCAAGATCGAGCCTTTCGGGGAAGGCATGCTGTCGCTGGGCGGCGGCCATGAAATGTATTGGGAACAGTCGGGAAACCCCGACGGGGTGCCGGTGGTTTTCCTGCACGGCGGACCCGGCGCCGGCGCCAATGCGGCGCATCGGCGTTTTTTCGACCCGAAATTCTACCGTATCGTCGTTTTCGACCAACGGGGCGCCCGACGCTCGAAGCCCTATGCCGGGCTTGAGGACAATACCACCCAACATCTCATCGAAGACATCGAAACGCTCCGCCAGCACCTTGGCATCGACAGATGGATGGTCTTCGGCGGCTCGTGGGGCTCAACCCTGGCGCTGGCCTATGGAATCGAGCACCCCGATCGTTGCGCCGGTTTCGTCCTGCGGGGTATTTTTCTGGGCTCCGCGGCTGAACTCGATTGGTTCCTCAACGGAATCCAGACCGTGTTCCCGGAAGCCTGGCGGGCGTTCAGCGAATTCCTGCCCGAGGACGAAAGGGGAAACCTCTTCAATGGCTATTACCGCCGCCTGACGGACCCCGATCCCGAAATCCATCTTCCCGCCGCCGAAGCCTGGAACCGGTACGAAACATCCTGTTCGATCCATCGGCCGAATTTCGAGGACGGGGCTTCCTCCGGCGGCGGGTCGCAGTCCTTGGCGCTGGCCCGGATCGAAGCCCATTATTTCAACAACGGGATGTTCCTGAACGATGATTACCTATTGGAGAACATCGCCAAGGTCCAGGACCTGCCCGCGGTGATCGTCCAGGGGCGTTACGACATGATTTGCCCCATCGTCACCGCCGACAAACTGGCCGCCCTTTGGCCCGGGGCCGAATACGTCATCGTTCCCGACGCCGGACATTCGGCCATGGAACCAGGCATCCGCACGGCCCTGATCGAGGCGACGGAACGTCTCAAGGCCCGGATCGGGAGATAACCGTTCAACCCACCTTGGGGCGTAATTCCTTGAATCCGGAGGCAACTTCCCTAAGATGCGGAAGGTTTGGGTGTTTTTTGGGAAGTCATTGAAGGGGGCGGCAGAAGCGTGTTGAAACGGGCCTTTCTCGCTTTGTTGTTCGTGTTTCCGGCAGTCGGCTTGTCGCCCGGGCCGGCCCATGCCGACGACCCCGCTTTCCTGACCATCGGCGCCGGCGCCTTTGACTTCAACCGGCGAAAGGACCAAGGCGTCGAATTCCGGGTCGATTACCGTTCCGACTTCAAGATCTGGCATTTCAAGCCTTTCCTGACCGTGGCCGGGGTGACCAACGGCATGTCGTTCATCGGCGCCGGCATCCTGCTGGACGTCTATTTCGGCAACCGATTCGTCGTCACCCCCAGCTTCGCGCCGACCTATTGGCGCGGCAAGACCAACGACCTGGACCTTGGCCATGCGCTGGAGTTCCGCTCCCAGATCGAATTCGCCTACCGCTTCGACAACCGGGCGCGGCTGGGTGTCGCCATTTCGCATTCATCGAACGCGTCCATCGTCGATACCAACCCGGGGACGGAAACGATTCTGGTCAATTACTCCATTCCGCTCGGCAAGCACTTCAGCCGTTAACGCATCTTGATGATCCTTGCGCTAAAGGGGGCTATGGATGCAGATTCACCCTCGGGCGCCCGTAGCTCAGTCGGATAGAGCGCAGGATTCCTAATCCTGAGGTCAGAGGTTCGAATCCTCTCGGGCGCGCCATTTGCCTTCGGGCTTTATCCCTCATCCTCTTCCACCGACCAAATCCGGGCGTGCGTCCCCGCGTCGGTTTTCGGGATGACGCGGATCCTTTCGGCCACGCCGTCTTCAGTGAATTCCCGTTCGATGGCAAGCAAGGTGCCGGCGGGATGGTCGCACAGGCCGGCCGCGTATTCGGCTTCGCCGCGGGCCGCTTCGACGGCGGCCAACATGTCCGGCGCGCCGTATCGTTGGTGAAGTTGGGCCGCCAGGTTTCGCACCACGGCTTCGAATCGTTGGTCCGGGATTACCGATACCTGAACGAAGGTCGACCGGCCGAAGCTTTCGGTGCCGAGCCAGCCGTTTTTAAACGTCAACTGTCCCTTGCCCGTCATCGCCGCCGGATCGGCGTCGGCGAAGGTGAAGGTTCCCGTCACCGCCCATTCCTCATGCTCGGCGTTGACCCAGGTCAAGGAAGCCATGGTGCGGGAACGGTAGATTACCCTTGAGTGCCGGATCTGCCCGCCGGGGCCGATACGGAGGATTGATGACGTCAATCTGAGCCTGGGAGGGGCATAGATTGGCCCGCCCCTGGGCTACGCAGGAGTTCGGAGGCAGGAATTTTCCAGATCCGCATACATGGCAGAGGTGGGCAAGGCGCGGTATCGGCCGCCGAGATGTTGTCGATTTCGGCGTTCCTCGAGGGCGACTACGCGCAAGCATTTCCCAGCTTCGGCTCGGAACGGATGGGGGCGCCGGTGGTGGCGTTTTGCCGCATTGACGACAAGGAAATTCGCCTGCGCGAACCTGTCATGATGCCCGATGCCTTGATCGTCCAGGATTCGACGTTGCTGCATCAAGTAGACCTGTTAAACGGCCTCGACACCCGGGGTTATCTTCTCATCAACACGACCAAGAGCTACCGGGACTTGGGCCTCGGCGATTATGTGAGCCAGTTCCCACCGCACCATATCTGCACTGTCGCGGCAACCAAATGGGCGCTTAAATATATCGGCCGGCCGGTTCCCAACGCTGCCCTCCTGGGCGCCTTCGCCGCAGTGACGCACCGGCTGAAGCTCGAGTCCGTTGAAGCGGCCATCCGCCAGAAATTCCCCGGTAAGCTCGGCGCCGACAATGCCCGAGCCGCGGCCAAAGCCTACGATTCGATCAGAACAAATTGACCACCGATGCCAGGAGGCGACGATGCTTAAACAAATGGAAGGGTCACATGCGGTTGCCGAGGCGATTACGCTCTGCCGCCCGGAAGTGATCTGCGCCTACCCGATCACGCCGCAAACGCACATCGTCGAAAGGCTCAGCGAATTCGTCCGGTTGGGCGAGGTGGGGGATTGTCAATACATCAACGTCGAATCGGAATTCGCCGCGCTGAGCGTCGCCATCGGCGCGTCGGCGGCCGGGGGGCCCGCGCCTACACCGCCACCAGCAGCCAGGGACTGCTGTTCATGACCGAGGCGGTCTATAACGCCGCCGGGCTCGGCCTGCCGATCGTCATGACCATCGGCAACCGGGCCATCGGGGCGCCGATCAATATCTGGAACGATCATTCCGACAGCATGGCGCTCAGGGATGCCGGCTGGATTCAACTCTACGCCGAAACTAACCAGGACGCAGTCGACCTGCACATCCAGGCGTTCCGGCTGGCCGAGGAGTTGAGCGTGCCGGTGATGGTTTGCGTGGATGGGTTCATTCTCACCCACGCCTACGAACGAATTGATATGCCTGACCGCAAGCAGGTCGATGCCTACCTGCCAACCTTCGAGCCGGTGCAGATGCTGGACCCGTCGGAACCGGTCACCATCGGCGCCATGGTCGGGCCGGAAGCCTTTGCAGAGGTCCGTTACCTGGCCCATCACAAGCACCTTCGGGCGATCGATGTCATCCCCGATCTTTCCGCCGAGTATGGGCGCCAATTCGGGCGTGAAACGGGAGGGCTGATAAAATTCTACCGCTCCGAAGACGCCGAGACCGTGGTCGTGGGACTGGGATCGGTCATGGGCACCATCAAGGAAGCGGTCGACGAGATGCGCGACGACGGCGTTTCCATCGGCGCCGTCACGGTCGTTTCGTTCTGTCCTTTCCCCATGCTTGCCCTTCGCGCCCAGCTTGAAAAAGCGAAACGGGTCATCGTGGTCGAGAAATGTTTAGCCGACGGTCTCGGCGGAATCGTGGTCGGCAGCGTTCGCATGGCCCTGCGTGGCCTCAGCACCCCGATCTACACGATCATCGCCGGCCTTGGAGGCCGCGCCATCACCCAGGCGTCGTTGCGTCAGGCGTTCGGCAAGGCGGCGGCGGACGAAATCGACGATCCGCATTTCCTCGACCTCGACTGGGAGGTCGTCGACCGCGAGTTGGCGCGGGGCAAAGAAAAACGCCGTTCAGGCCCGATTGCGGAGAACATCCTTCGCGAGATGGGCCTTGTCGGCGGCAAGCCGGTTTAGAGCGGTTCAGGATAGATAGAAAGCAATTTGATGGGAGCAGATCGGTTCATTCGGGAAGGCGTGGCGCGCGGCGCGATGCTAAAGCATCGGGCAAGCGTTGCAACGCACCCGAGGAGCCGATATGCCCCACCTTCGGCCGGGTTCTTTTGCCCCGTGGCGTCGTTACCCTCCTCATCCGATGCGCAAGCATCGCATTTCGAAGGGTGCCTTGCCACGGGACAAAATATTCCCGGTCAAATGGTTCCTATCTATCCTGACCCGCTCTGGGGGGAGAAACGATGACACAGCGTGTCAAATTCTATCAGACCGGAACTCTCACCGTCGGCAACCGCCTGCTCGATGCGGAAAACCGCACCGTCCAGGCGACCCTCGACCGCAGCAACTCGCTGACCTCGGGCCATCGCGCCTGTCAGGGATGCGGCGAAGCGCTGGGGGCGCGATATGTGGTCGATGCGACCATGCGCGCCGTGGACGACCGCCTGGTCGCGGTCAATGCGACAGGTTGCCTGGAAGTGTTTTCGACGCCGTACCCCGAATCTTCGTGGCAGGTGCCGTGGCTGCATTCATTGTTCGGAAACGCGCCGGCCGTGGCCACGGGCGTTCGGGCGGCGCTTCGGGCCAAGGGGCAGGACGACATCAAGGTCCTGGCCCAGGGCGGCGACGGCGGCACGGTGGACATCGGCTTCGGGTGCCTTTCGGGTATGTTCGAGCGCAACGACGACGTGCTCTACGTCTGCTACGACAACGAAGCCTACATGAACACGGGCGTTCAGCGCTCCGGCTCGACCCCGCCGGCGGCCCGGACATCGACGACGCCGGTGGTCGGCGATGCGCCGGGCAACGTCTTCGGGCAGGGCAAGAACGTGCCGCTGATCGCCATGGCCCACGGCATTCCCTACGTCGCCACCGCCAGTGTCGCCGACCTGCACGATCTGGAGGCCAAGGTCACGAAGGCCATGGGCATTGACGGGGCGCGCTATATCCACGTCCACGTCCCCTGCCCGTTGGGCTGGGGGTCCGATCCCTGCGACACCATCAAGCTGGCGCGACTGGCGGTGGAGACGGGACTGTTTCCGTTATTCGAGGCCGAAGACGGCGAGATCACCGACGTCACCCCGATCCGCCGCAGAATGCCGGTCAAGGAATATCTCAGGCCGCAGCGGCGCTTCGCCCACCTGTTCCGCTCGCCGCCGGACAAGGACGCCCTGGCCGCGATCCAGCAGATCGCCGACCGCAACATCGAAAAGTTTGACTTGCTCGGCTGAGGCACGGACCATGCAGAAGCCCTTTGCCGTCACCCTCGATATCGGCACCAGCCTCGCCAACCTGACCGGATCGTGGCGGACCGAACGGCCGGAATATATCGATTACCTGCCGCCCTGCAATCACGCCTGCCCGGCCGGGGAAAACATCCAAGCGTGGCTATATTTGGCCGAAGAGGGCGATTATGAGGGCGCTTGGCAGGTGCTGATGCAGGACAACCCGATGCCCGGGATCATGGGCCGGGTTTGCTACCACCCCTGCGAAGACGCGTGTAACCGGGGCAAATTGGATGAGGCGGTCGGCATCCACGCCATCGAGCGTTTCCTCGGCCGCACCGCCTGGGAAAACGGCTGGAAGCCGATTATAGACGCCGAACCCAGCGGCAAGAAGGTTCTCGTCGTCGGCGCCGGGCCGAGCGGCCTTTCGGCGGCCTATCACCTGACCCGGCTTGGCCACACCCTTACCATCCGCGAGGCCGGACCGATGGCCGGTGGCATGATGCGTTTCGGCATCCCCAAGTACCGGCTGCCGCGTGACGTGCTCGATTACGAGATCCAGCGCATCCTCGACTTGGGCGTGACGCTAGAACTCGACACCAAGGTCGAGGATATCGAAGAGGCCTTCGAGAAGGAAAAGTTCGATGCCGTGTTCGTTGCCGTCGGCGCGCACCTGGCCAGGCGTATCGACATTCCGGCCTACGCGGCGGGCCGGATCCTGGATGCGGTCAGTGTGCTCAAGGACATGGAGACCGGCGCCGAACCGCCGCAGCTCGGCCGCCGGGTGATTGTCTACGGCGGTGGCAACACGGCCATGGACGTGGCGCGCACGGCCAAGCGCCTCGGCGTCGACGAGGCGATGATCGTCTACCGGCGCTCCAGGAAGGAAATGCCGGCCCACGACTTCGAAGCCACCGAAGCGGAAGACGAGGGCGTCCTCATTCACTGGCTCAGGACCATCAAGGCGATCGAGGAGACAATGTTTACCGTCGAAAAGATGGAGATCGACGCCCACGGCCGCCCGCAGCCGACCGGTGAGTTCGATACCCTCGAGGCGGATACGCTGATCCTGGCCCTCGGCCAGGATGTGGACACCCGCTTCCTGGAGGCCGTGTCCGGGGTGAAGATTGCCGACGACGGGGTGGTCGAGGTCGATGAAACCATGATGACGGGCCATCCCGGTCTGTTCGCCGGCGGCGACATGGTGCCGGCCGAACGCACCGTCACGGTGGCCGTCGGCCACGGCAAGAAGGCGGCGCGCCATATCGACGCCTATTTGCGCGGCGAGCGCTACGCCCCGCCGCCGAAGCATGCGCTGGCGGAATTCGAAAGGATAAACACCTGGTATTACACCGATGCCGATAAGACCGCCCAGCCGACCCTCGACTTTATCCGGCGGCAGACTAGTTTCGATGAAATTCATGGCGGCCTCGACGAGACCAACGCGCTTTTCGAGGCCCGGCGGTGCCTGTCGTGCGGCAATTGCTTCGAATGCGACAACTGTTACGGGGTTTGCCCCGACAATGCGGTCATCAAACTGGGGGCGGGGAACCGCTTCGAGTTCAATTACGACTTCTGCAAGGGATGCGGACTATGCGCCGCCGAATGCCCGTGCGGGGCCATTGAAATGGTGCACGAGACCATTTGAGCGCGACACCTCGAATAGGAGTAAAGAGCCATGAAGGTTCAGTTCCTGCTCTTCCCTGATGAAGGTGAAGAGCCCGATCATACCCTAATGTTCGAATTGCCCGGCGTTCCACAAGTCGGCGACTGCGTGACGATTTCGCATCCCGGTCAGGAAGGGTGCACGAATTTCATCGTCCGCCGTACCCATTGGGACCTCGATCACCCCGGTTTAGGGCCCTCTCACCGTGCCGGCGAGTCCGTCGTCGGGACCGCAAGTGCCGTGACGGTCGAATGTGAATTCGCCGTCGGGCCGTATTCGTCGGAAGAACACAAGAGAACCGCCCCCTGCGCCCCGAGACCGGGAGCCGGGTAACGCCCCTTTCGCCGCCGATCAAGTTTTTCGTCGAACCCATTCTCAAGTGATCGGACCTTGAGAGGGCATTCCCGTGGCTCCTCGCCTGCAATGCGGACTTGACACAAGTTAAAGCCTTGCCGACGGCCCTAAAATATCATTAACTTTCAATATGTTGACAGAACCGGACCTTATCTAAATGGGCAGCAAGCAGAAAACCCGGAGAGGCTTGCACAAAATCTCCAAGCCGGCGCTCGCGGTAAACGAAGAGTCCGTCTTTGAGATCGTGAGGCGAGAGGATTTCTCGGACGTCACTTTCTTGCTCGAATTCCGTCACCCGATGATGGCCAAGGCGGCCAAGCCGGGCCAGTTCGTCATCGTCATTCCAGAGGAACACGGGGAGCGCATCCCGTTGACGATCGCCGATTTCGACCGCGAAAAGGGAACGGTGACGCTGGTCGTGCAGGCGGTCGGCAAGACGACAAAGCAGATGCAGCGGAACTGCTACACCGGGACCGAGCTCTTCAGCGTCGTCGGCCCTATGGGCAAGCCGAGCCACATCGATGATATCGGAAAGGCGGTCTGCGTCGGTGGCGGATTGGGCGTGGCGCCGGTCTTCCCCCAGGCACGTGCCTTCAAGGAGCGCGGCGCCTATGTGATCGGCGTCATCGGGTTCCGAAATAAGGAATTGGTCTTTTGGGAAGACAAATTCAGGAAATACTGCGACGAATTCATTATTTGCAGCGATGACGGCTCTGTTGGCGTCAAGGGGCTGGTTACCGATGGCATCAAGTTGGCCATGGAAAAGCACGCCGATATCGACGAGGTTGTCGCCATCGGTCCGCCGATCATGATGAAGGCGTGCGCGGAAACGACGCGTCCTTCCGGCATCAAAACCACCGTCAGCCTGAACCCGATCATGGTCGACGGCACCGGCATGTGCGGCGGCTGCCGGGTCAAGATCGGCGGGAGCATCAGGTTCGCCTGCGTCGACGGACCCGACTTCGACGGCCACCAAGTCGACTTCGACGATCTCATGAACCGACTGAAACGATTCGTGGGAGAAGAAAAGAGGGCTATGGAGCGGTGGTCCGAGGCGTGTCGCCTCAAGGACGAAAGCTTGCCGTCGATCGGATCGAGGTCGTGATGGAGAAAAAGAAGAAGAAGACCATACGCACCATTCCCCAGGAGCGAACGCCGATCCCGCTGCAGAATCCCGAGGCGCGGGTGAAGAACTTCGCCGAGGTCGCGCTCGGCTACGGGCTGGAGGACGCGCTCAACGAGTGCGAACGCTGCCTCATGTGCCCCGAGGCCGCCTGCATTCCCGGCTGTCCCGTCGGCATCGACATCCCGGGCTTCATCGCCAGGATCATCGAGAAGGATTACCGGGGCGCGTACGATGTTCTTACCGATTCCAACCTGTTGCCGGCCATCTGCGGCCGTGTCTGTCCTCAGGAGGACCAGTGCGAGGGCGTCTGCCCCGTCGGCGACACGCTGGAGCCGGTGGCCATCGGCAGGCTCGAGCGATGGCTCGGCGACCTGGCGATCAAGGAAGGTTGGAGCAACGTCCCCTATATCGAGCCCAACGGCTTTCGGATCGGTGTCGTCGGGTCGGGGCCCGCCGGAATCGCCTGCGCGGCGGACATGGCCAAGGCGGGATGCGACGTCACCGTCTACGAGGCCTTCCACAAGCCGGGCGGCGTGCTCAGGTACGGCATCCCCGAATTTCGCCTCCCCAACGAGGTCATCGATGCCGAGGTCGATGCCCTGACCAGGCTGGGCGTCAAAATAAAATGCAATACACTGGTCGGGCGCCTATTCACTCTTGAACAGATGCTCGATGAGATGGGCTTCGACGCGGTCTTCGTCGGCAGCGGCGCCGGTTACCCGAGCTTCATGGGCATACCCGGTGAATCGCTCAACGGGGTGCTTTCGGCGAATGAGCTCCTGACCCGCTGCAATCTCATGCACGCCGGCGAATTCCCCGACTACGACACCCCCTTGCATCTGGGCCAAAGGGTCGCCGTGATCGGTGCCGGCAACACGGCCATGGATGCCATGCGGGTGTGCCTGCGGTTGGGGGCCGAGAACGTCCACTGCGTCTACCGGCGCACCAAGACCGAAAGCCCGGCCCGGGCCGAGGAGATCGACCACGCCGAGGAGGAGGGAATCGAGTTCCACTGGCTGACGGCGCCGGTCGAAATTTTTGGCGACGACGACAACAACGTCCGCGGCATGCGCTGCATCCGCATGGAGCTGGGCGAACCCGATGACTCGGGCCGGCGGCGCCCGGTCCCCATCGATGGCAGCGAGTATGAGTTCGAGGCCGATATGGTCATCTACGCCATCGGCACCAACGCCAACCCGATTATCGGCCAGACCTCGAAGCTGAAGCTCAACGAAAGGGGCTACATCGAGACCGACGACACGCTCGCCACCTCCATGGCCGGAGTCTACGCCGGCGGCGACATCGTCACCGGCGGCGCCACCGTGATCCTGGCGATGGGCGCCGGCCGCAAGGCAGCGCGGAGAATGAAGGCCTACCTCGGCATCCGCGACACAGACGCCGTCTATCTCCCCAAACAAGAGGGTGGCGTGGACACGCTTTTTGGAATTGACGCCCAGGAGAAGAATTTCTCCCGCGTCCGTGTCGCATAGACCATAAGGACCACACCCCGGAATGAGCACACAGGCCCTTAAAAAAGACCCCCGCCAAAAGCCGGTACGCCGTTCGTCAACCAAGAAGGCGAAGAAGGGTTCGGTGTCGGACGCGAAGCGACGGGGCCGGCCCTCATCGGGCGCCAAACCGACCGTCACGCTGAACGAGCACATCATCGAGATCATCAGCGACTCCGGCGAGGGGGCGCAACGATGTGGCCAGGCGTTCGGGTCCATCGCGGCCAGGATGGGAAACGGCATTTGGACCGCCGAGATCATACCCGCCGAAATTCAGCCGCCGGCGCGAAGCATCGCCGGCGCCAGCGGCAACCGCATTCGCCTGGCATCCCATCGCGTGACCAATTGGGGCGATGAGGCTAACCTCATCGTCGCCTTCAACGAGCAGGTTCTGTTGAGCCGCTTCTGGACCGACGAACTCGCGCCCGGTTGCATCATCCTCCTGGAGGGCGAATGGAGAACCAATGACGACCCGGAGATCGCCGCCTCGTATGCGGAAACCGTCGATAAGCTTGTGGCGGACGGGTACAAGGTTCACGAAATCCCAATGGAACAGGAGTGCCTGAAATACGTCGCCGACCCCTGGCGCGGCAAGAACATGTTCGTTCTGGGCATTCTCTGCAGCCTCTACAGCCTCGATCTGCAAATAGCCCGGGACCAGGTCGCTTTCGTCTTCAAGAAGAAAAGCGCGGGCGTCATCAAGGACAACGTCACGCTCCTGGAGGCGGGGCACGAATGGGCGGAGGCGAACCTTGAGTTTAAGTTCAGGATTCCCCCCTCCAAACTGCGCCAACCCCAAATCGTCGTCAACGGCAATATCGCCCTCGGCCTCGGCGTGATGGCGTCGGGCATGGAGGTCTGCGCCATGTATCCGATCACCCCGGCGACGTCGGCATCGCACTACCTGAGCGACGTCTTCAATTCCGTTGGAGGCATGGTGCATCAGGCGGAGGACGAGATCGCCGCCTGCGCCTTCGCCATCGGGGCGTCCTATGCGGGCAAGTGCGCAGTGACAATCACGTCCGGTCCCGGGTTCGCCCTGAAACAAGAAACCATCGGCCTCGCGGTGATGGGGGAAATCCCGTTGGTGGTGGTGAACGTCCAGCGTGGCGGTCCAAGCACCGGCCTGCCCACGAAAGTGGAGCAAGGGGATCTACTGTTCGCCTGCTTCGGTGGTCACGGGGACAACCCGAAGGTCGTCATGGCGGCGTCGGATATCGAGGATTGCTTCTACTCGATGATCACGGCGCGCAAGATCGCCGAAACCTTCAACACGGTTGTCGTCGTGCTCTCGGATGCCAGTCTCGCTTCGTCCCAACAACCTTTCCCACGGCCGCATGTCGCCGAGGAGTGGTTGGCGCCCCCGGTTGACCAGAGCGCGGTCCCCAAGGGCGCAAAACCCTATGATTGGGATGCCCGGACCGGCCTCGCCCGCCGGTTCATCCCCGGGCAACCGAACGGCATGCACTGCCTGACCGGGCTAGCCCATGACCGGATGAGCCGCGTTGCTTACGACTCCGACAGCAATGAGGAAGGAATCAGGAATCGCAGCCTCAAGCTGGTGGCCCTGCAAAAGTCACTAAAGACGCCGCCGGTATTCGGTGACGACGAAGGCGACTTGTTGGTCGTCGGCTGGGGCGGCACCAAGGGGGCCATTGAGGAATCCGTCGGACGCCTGCGCGCCGATGGTCAAAAGGTGTCCTCCCTGCATCTCCGGTTCCTTCAGCCCATGGCGCCGGGAATCGGCGACGTCCTGAAGCGGTTCGTGCAGGTCCTGACGGTGGAAGGCAGCTGGTCCGACAGCGTCGATCGCGAGATCATTGACGAGGACAATCGCCGTTATTCGGAACTGGCGTTGCTCTTGCGGGCGCGGTATCTCGTCGATGTCGACTGCTGGTCCGAGGTCAAGGGAGAGCCGATCAAACCGGGAAACATCGTCCGCGCTATCCGCGACAGACTGCAATCGAAAGGATGAGGACAATGACCGCTTCGACCACCCAATGCCTGTTGAAGTTGATCGACGAGGAATACACCCTCGATGACTACAAGGGCGGCGTGCCCCGCTGGTGCACCGGGTGCGGCGACAATGCCATCCTCGCTTCCATCCAGCGGCTGTGCCGCGACGAGCATCTTCCACCCGAAAAGACCGTGTTCGTGTCGGGGATCGGCTGCTCCAGCAGGCTCCCGCACTACATGCATACCTACGGGTTTCACGGCCTTCACGGCCGAGCCTTGCCGGTCGCCGAGGGGATCAAGTTGCGGCGGCCCGATCTCCACGTCTTCGTAATCACCGGCGACGGCGATTGCTGCTCCATCGGCACCGCGCACTGGATTCACGCCATCCGCTACAACATGAACATGACCGTCTTGATGCACGACAACGGGATCTACGGTCTGACCAAGAATCAGGCGTCTCCCACGTCGCCACAGGGCCTGAAGAGCAACACGACGCCCCGAGGCGCGCACCTGGAGCCCATTAACCCAGTGAGCGTCACCCTGGGTATCCGGAACGCTTCGTTCGTCGCTCAGGCGGTGGATTGGATTCCGGAGATGCTGCACGACATCATCGCCGAGGCGTTTCATCACAAGGGCTTCTCTTTCGTGCGGGTGCTTCAAAGGTGTCCTGAATATCTGGATCACCGGTTCGACGAATGGGTGCAGGATCCTGACCGGATGCTACTGCTCCATCACCAGGACGGCGTTAAGATCGGTTCGAATCTTTCGAGCATCTACCGCAATCAAGAGGAGCACGACCCCTCCAACAGAAACCGGGCCCGGGAGATCGCGTCGACCTACGACCCGATGCCCGTCGGCGTTCTTTATCGGAATCCCGATATGTCCTGTTACGAGGACCTCAGAAAACCCGACCGGTTGTATACCCCGGACGTGGTCAAGGCCGTCCTGGAAAAGGAATTTGACAAGTTCACGATCCACCCCGCGGGGTGAGGCGAAAGAGCACTTAGATTGATCCACAGAATGCGGACAGGGTCATGTGATGAATGAAACCCCTTCACATTTTTCCACTTTTCATCTGACCGGGAAAAGGCCCGGCAAGAATATGGCCGGCGTCAGACAACTGGGCCTTCGCCCGGCCCTGTTCAGCGCCTACCGGGATTTATCGACGCTGCGTTACGATTATCCTTTGGTGTTGGTCGACGATGATGGCGGCAGTTCTTTTGTGCGCTCGTTTTCGGATATCATCGACGGCGCCCTCAAGGAAATAGCTCCCCCGGGAATCAAGGGCGAGCGCGTCCGCAAGCATATACTTGGGCTCGAAGGGGAAATCCGTTCTCTCGCCTCCCGCGGCCGCCGGGGAACCCTTTTGCAGCTTTGGGACTTGGCGGAGACCAACCTGCTTTCCAGAACCGATGACGAGGGGCGGAAATCGCTCAGCGAAAGCCTGAGCCGCGCCCGCGGCATCCTCCGGTTCGACGGTGAAGTCATCGACTGTGACAAGGAAACGCCGGCCAAGGTCCTGACCCATGCCTGGACCGTGGTCCAGAAAGCCAAGGCGCGCAAATTCCTCGATCAGGTCAACGGGTTAACCCTGAAGCTTTCGGACATCCTGAAGACCGACTCCATGAAGTCCGGGGGGGGGCGGAGTGCCGAAGCCCTCAAACGCTCGGTCGGTTCCGCTTATGAGGCCGCTTTCGATTTCGAGGTGATGTCGGGACTCCTCGGAACGGCCATCGAAGACGGCGCGATGCCGGAAAAACGGCAGCGAAGAATCCGCTCCGCTTTGTCAGTTCTCGAATCGCAGCGGTTTTTTGCGCCGGCAAGACGACACGGGAAAAAGAGGCGGCGTAAAGACCCCCACATCTTCGTTTTCGACCGCTGTACGCGTGCGTTGGAGGCTTTCCAGGAACGGCTGCCCGAGATGATCGAGCTTATCAAAGCCATATCCATCGCCGAGTTGGAGATCGAGAACCGATACAGGGAGTCGGCCCACGACCCGTTCTTCCGCCGGTTTGATGAAAGATTTCTGGAGCCGGACGATTTGGCATTGTTCCCGTCATATCTGGTCTGCCTCGGGGACCGCCTCGATGACATAGCGGAAAAGGCGACGCTCATGAAGGTCCTTTCGTCGGGCCTGCCGATCAAGGTTCTGGTCCAGAACGACGACATTCTCGAGAAATTGTCGATTTCGTCTGGGCAATTCTCCTTTGGCATCAGGGGTACGCAGCTTGCAGCGACGGCGCTTGGCTTCAACAACGCCTTCGTCCTGCAATCGGGCGGCTGCGGTCTCTATCGGCTGAGAGAGTCGATCCTGAATGGACTGGCTGAGAACGGGCCGGCGCTGTTCAGCATATTTTCAGGCTTGGCGGGGAACGCCTTGGGTTCAGCCAAGAACGCGCCCGACGTGTCGCCGTATCTCAGGGCGGCGGCGGCGATGGAGTCGCGAGCTTTTCCGGCTTTCGTGTACGACCCTGCCCTGGGAAGCGATTGGGAATCGCGGTTCTCGGTCACCGGTAATCCCCAAGCAGAAGCCGATTGGCCGATCCATCGCTTTTGCTACGAAGACGAGGACCTTCAGAAGATATCGGAGGATATCGCCTTTACCTTCGTCGATTTCGTGGCCGCCGACGGCCGCTTCGCGGAAAGCCTTGCAACAGTTCCCAGGTCAAAGTGGCACGACGGCATGGTTCCGGTGAATGCGTTTCTGGACCTGGAAACCGGGGCCCAGGCGGAAAGAATCCCCTACATCCGGATGGTCGACGACAACAACGTTCTTCACAGGGTCATCGTTGAGGACAAGCTGGTCCAGGCGACGCGCCGGTGCCGTGAGATGTGGCGGAGCCTGCAGGAACTGGGCGGGATCAACAACTCCCACGCCACGAAACTCCTGGCAAAGGAGAAAGAAATTTGGGTTGAGGAGAAGGAGCGGGAACTGGCGGCATTGACGGTCCGTCCCCAACTGGAGACCGAAGAGCCGGCCCCACCGGTCCCGGCAGAAGCGAAGGCGAAGGAAGAGACGATGCCGGAAATCGCAGAGGCGCCGGAAATACCCGCGGGCGAGCCCTACATCGAAACGCCCCGTTGCACGACCTGCAACGAGTGTACCGACATCAACAACAAGATGTTCGTCTACGACGACAACGACCAGGCGTATATCGCCGACCCGGACGCGGGAACCTTTCGCCAGTTGGTAGAAGCGGCCGAGATCTGCCAGGTCGCCATCATCCATCCGGGCAAGCCGATAAACCCGGATGAGCCGAACCTCGACGAGTTGATGGCGCGGGCCGAATCCTTTAACTAGCCCCGGGGCGAAGGGGGCCCTATACGCCACAATGGTCCAAGATTATAACCATAAAAAAATTGTGGTATAATGCGCGTGTTTATGAAGGGGAGAGTCGATGGTTGCGCAATTGGCGATGCCCTATCCGCTGGAGAAAATGATCGGGTATTTAAATCTCGATATCGAGCGCAGTTTCGAGTCGATGCCGGAGATGATGGAAGATGCGATGGCGAAGTGCCGCATGTGCGAGATGTATTGCACCTGCGACGAGGACGTGGAGAGCCGTTATTTCGTCTGCCCGAACCGGAATCTTCTCGATCGGCTCGAACGCATCCAGGGCAAAATATAGAACGCTAGTTGAAACGAATTCGGTGACGTGGCGGCTAAACCATGAGCCGTTTGCGCGAAAATTCCCCTGTTTTCTGCGCGCCGCGGGCCGCTTCGACGGCGGCCAACATGTCCGGCGCGCCGTAGTTTTCGTGCAGATGGGCCGCCAGGTTTCGCACCACGGCTTTGAATTGTTCGTCCGGGATCACCGATACCTGAACGAAGGTCGACCGGCCGAAGTTTTCGGTGCCGAGCCAGCCGTTTTTAAACGCCAACTGTTCCTTGCCCGTCATCGCCGCCGGATCGGCGTCGGCGAAGGCGAAGGTTCCCGTCACCGCCCATTCCTCGGGTTCGGCGGCCAGCGGAAAGGCGTTGGCGTCGTGAATGTCGAGCCGGATGGTGCGCGGAAATTTCATAAGTCCCCGAACATCGAGCTATACCCGAAAACCGCCGGGGTGCCGCCCGTATGCAGGTAAAGAACGGTCTGCCCGGACTTGAAACGGCCCGAACGCACCAACCCGATCAGGCCGGCCATGGATTTGCCGGTATAGACCGGGTCCAGAATCAGCCCTTCTTCGCGGGCCGCCAGTGTCATCGCCTCCAGCATCTCGGGCGTCGATTGGCCGTAGCCGGGACCCAAGTAGTCGTCGGTAACGTGGATGTCGTCCTTGGAAACGGCGTCCGGGCAGCCGACCATCTCGGCGGCGACGGTGGCTTGGCGAAACACCCTTTCGAACTGCTGATCCTTGTTTCGCCTGACGCAAACGCCTGTAACCTCGATATCGCTGTTGCGGCTTTTCAATCCCACCAGAACGCCGGCATGGGTGGCGGCGCTGCCGGACGGCAGCACCACGGCATCGATGGCAAGGCCCCGTTCGGCGGCCTGATCGAGGAATTCTCCGGCTCCGACCACGTAGCCCAGCGCGCCCAGGGGCGGATAATCCGCCAACAGGTGAATGACATAAGGGTTGCCCCCTTCGGCACGGACCTGATCGGCGATATTGTCCAACGCCTTGTCGGCGGCGGTTTCGTCCTCGCCTTCGGGGAAGTAATGGATGGCCGCGCCCAACAGCCGGTCCAGCAGAACGTTGCCGGACGCTTCGTATTCGGGCGCCATCGTCGGCACCCGGTGTTCAAGCTGGATATGACAAGCCATACCAAGCTTGGCCGCGGCGGCGGCCGTCTGGCGCGCGAAGTTGGACTGGATGGCGCCGGTGATGATGACTGTGTCCGCCTTTTGCGCCACCGCTTCGCCGAAATAGAATTCCAACTGACGCGCCTTGTTGCCGCCCATGGCCAGGCCGGTACAGTCGTCGCGCTTGACCAGCAAATCGGGCCCGCCCAACAAACGGGTCAGATTGGGCATGGTCTCCAACGGGGTCGGCGTATGGGCCAGGGAAACGCGGGGGAAATCGGAAACGGACACTTTTGGGATTACCTTTTATTCGAAACTCTTGGCCTCATACATATATACCGCGACCGGCTTTGCGTCTTGGCCGAAAAGCGGTTAATCCTAACCCGTACACTGGGAGTCTTAATTAGTTATGCAACGCCGTATCCGGACCATCAACCGAAGGACTCCAGCCTTCGCGGCGGCGATTGTCCTGGCTGTGGCTGCCGTCACCCCGTGGCCCTCAGTGGCCGGGGAATCGACCGTCTAGGTCATGGAATCGGTGGTCAGCCTGTTACCAGTTTGGCCCGGCGCCGGACGCCCCTAAAAACCGGCCCCTGAACCCGGGTCCGCCAACGGCAAACGGCGCCATGGTTATTCTTTCGGCTTCAGGCCCGGAATGCCGAACACGCCTTTCTCGGCGATCACCTTTTTGATCCTGGGGTCGTTCTTGAACCACTGGCCGGCCTTCTTGCCGCCGTTGGCCTTCGACCAGTCCTTGCCGAACTGGTTGGCGCGGCTCCACTTGCCGTCAGGGGCGAGCTTTTTAAATTGCAGGGCGAACAAAGGCATCTTCGGATTGTTGATCAGCAATCCGTCGGCGACGATCCTCTTGTTGCAGAAACCTTTCAGGTCATCGGCGGCGCCGGCGAAAATATCGAAATTCTTTACCGCCAGGACCAGCGTGCCGTCGTCCCTAAGCAACCCCAACTGCCGCTTGCCGGAACCGCAATCGGCCGGGCAATCGCCCGTCAGTTCGCAAAGGATGTCAACGACCTTGGCTTCGAAGCGGGCCTTCTTTTCTCCGTCGATGCCCCATTCTTCCGCCGCCTGGGACGCACCGGGACCGATAAAAAGAACCGCCGTGAAAAGGATGGATAACGTACGTTTCATGGCTTACTTCCCGAACGGCTGAATGCCGTATTCCTCATGGGTCATGTTGACGATGCCCTTATCGTCGGCGACCTGGGTGACGATCAGGTATTTGACCCCGTCACGTTCATAGAGGTCGCCGTCGACGGTCACTTTGTGGGTTTGGATATTGATGATGCGGGGGTTGGCGACGTTGGTGCCGTCTCCTTCGACCTTCAACACCACATAGACGTTGCCGTCCTCGCCCAGGACGCTGACCGGGATTCCGCCGACGGCGCACCAGACGGCGCATTGATGATGCGCGGTGCCAAGCCCGTACATGATCTCGGTGACGTAGCACCAAGTGTCGACGATTTCTCCGGTCACCGTGACCCGTTTTCCCGTCGCCGCGGCATGGGCGCCCGGAACGGTGAAAAAGGCAACAGCCAGAACCGCCACTACGCTTAATATCTTTTTCATCCTGCTTCACTTTCAGTCGGTCAAAAAAATGACCGGTTCGAATTTTTTTCATAACAGACTGATAGGTAACACGAAAAATCCACCGGCGACCATTCACCGTATATCACTTATCGGTGATGTAAAATGGCTGGCCTTCTGCCCTCAATCCCACCGGACCAGCCGGGAAGTATACCCGCGCTGACCCTTCGCGCCTCATCATCACAACCCTGTGATTACGTTTGATTCGAGGCTTCAGGGGCGTTCTGACAGGATAAGCGCGTCCTAATAAACATAACCCGAAACCCAATTATCAAACGTTTGAGAACAGGAGACCATTCGTGAGGTCATTCAAAATAACGCTTCTGTCGACCACGGTTATTCCGGCTTTCATCGGGGCCGGAATCGTAGTCGGAGGCGCCTTGTCGCCGGCGTCGCCGGCGCACGCCGCAAACACCGGGACGGAGCAACCAACCCTTTTGCCGGTGGCCAAACCGAAGCCCCGGCTCATTCAGCTTGCCCAATGCAAGCCGTGCAACCCGTGCGCGGCAAAAAGAGCCTGCAATCCCTGTAATCCCTGTGGAGCCGGGGGGGGCGCGTTCTCCAAGAAGTGCGTAATACCGCGGCTGCAGGCAGCCGGGGCCAAGAGCCCCTGCAATCCATGCAATCCCTGCGCCGCCAAGAGCCCCTGCAACCCATGCAATCCTTGCGCCGCCAAGAGCTGCAATCCCTGTAATCCGTGCGCCGCCGGTCCGGCCGTCGAAATTTCCGCCGCCGAAGCCGAAGCCGCCTACATATGCCTGAAGTCTGAGATGAAGAAAGCCTATCGCAAGGCCGGCCTCCGGCAGGTCAGCGGCTATACGGGATGGCTCAGGGTCAACGCCACCGCCTATCAGTCGGCCACCCATGGCGGCCGGTACGTCAACAACTACGCCAACAGCCACGGCAATTACCGCTACAAGAAGTTCGAAAAGGCGGGGACCCTGCCTTTCGGCTCGGTCTTGGCCAAGGACAGCTTCGCCGTCCGCCCGTACGGCAAGCTAGGTATCGGTCCCCTGTTCATCATGGAAAAGATGAAAAAGGGCTTCAACAAAGAATCCGGGGATTGGCGGTATTCCATGGTCATGCCCAACGGCAAGGTCGCCGGCATGACCAAAGGCAAAGGCATGAACATGAAGTTCTGCGCCGAATGCCATGCCGGCGTGGCTCCCGAACAGGACCATATCTTTTTGGTGCCGGAGGATTACCGGAAAAAGTTTTGATCCAATGACTTCAAAGCAGACGGCCGCGAACGGCGGCAGGTTTCCTGCCGCCGTTTCGTATTTCTAATATTATATTGAATATTAGGTTCACGTAATTTTGATAGGGCGTTATTGGCCCACGGCAGGCCAATCGAGCTATGAAAGACCGACTGCTTAAGCAGGTATTGGGGGGAACCCGGATACCGGCGTCGATCAGATAACTCTGAACAGGAGAAGCAAAAAATGTTGAAAAAGACAGTTACCGCGATTGGCGTGGCCGCTTTGGCCGGCGCCGGTTCGTTTAGCGTTCTGCCGGATGCGGTTGCCAAATCAGTGACCTCCCAGGACATCATCGAACTCGCGCAATGCAAGCCGTGCAATCCTTGCGCCGCCAAGAAGGGCTGCAATCCGTGTAATCCTTGCGCCGCGAAAAAGGGCTACAATCCTTGCAATCCTTGCGCCGCCAAGAAGAATGGCTGCAATCCTTGCAATCCCTGCGCGGGCAAAAAGAAATAACAACCGCATAGTTCGCCATTTATAAATCGCTACGCCGCGAGTGGCTTTTGCCTCATCGCGGCGTTTTCTTTAAGGCGCCATAAAATATAAAATGCAACCGGCGTCGGGTTTGTCGGCAACGTCCGGTTTGAGAGAAATGGCGTGACAGTCCATGACCGATTTTAAAAAACTGCCGAAATCCCGGCTCCGCAAGATGGCTCTGGCTGGCGACAGGATTCTGGAATGCTACCGCCTGCTCGGAAAAAACGACGCCAACGTGGTCGGAGAAGTGTTGAAAGGCCACGGCGAATTTTTCGAATGGGACCATTATCCGCCGGGCGACGTTTACGATCACGAAACCCATGCCCAGTATTACTATCACGCCCACCCCACCGAGGGCCGGGCGGAGAAATACGGCCCCGAACACGGGCATTTCCATACCTTCCTCCGGCCCAAGGGCATGCCGAAAAGCGTCAAGCCGGCAAAGGTCGCCGATTACGAGAAGCCCGAGGGCGACAATGACGAGCTGACCCATTTCGTCGGTATCGCCATGGACCGGGCGGGGTTTCCGATCCGGCTGTTCACCACCAACCGCTGGGTCACCGGCGAGACCTGGTACAAGGCAAAATCGGTGGTTTCGATGCTGGACCGCTTCGACATGGATCTAGCCCTTCAATCGCTGCCGGTGAATATATGGGTCACGGCGATGCTGCAGCTTTTCCGTCCCGACATCGAAACGTTGCTGAAGGCCCGCGATAAGACCGTCAGCGATTGGAAAGCCGGGCACCCGGACGAAAACGTCTACGAGGACCGGGGCCTGGAAATCACATCGATCCAGGACATTTCCGTGGAAAAACAGATCAAGGGCGTGCAAAGGGCATTGAAGGCCGCATAGGCCTGACGGTCTTGGGAAAGCCCCGGCGCTGTCAATCGGCCGCCGCCACCGCGCCCTTGGCGATCAGGCCGTCGATTTCCTTATCATCGTAGCCGTATTCCGCCAGCACCTCGCGGGTGTGATGCCCATAGACCGGCGCCCCGGTGGCGACACGGCCCGGGGTCTTGGAAAATTTCACCGGCAGGCCGATCGATTTGACCGTTCCCAGCTTTTTATGGGGAAGATCGACCACCATGTCGCGGGCAAGGGTGTGGGGGTCTTGGTGCATTTCGTTGACGTTGAGCACCGGCCCCGCCGGAACGCCCGCGGCTTCAAGGCGGGCAAGCCAGTCCTCGGTCGTGTGTTTGAGGAAGATCGGCGTCAGCAAATCCTCCAGTTCCCGAAGGTGGGCCATGCGGCCGGTGTTTTTCTTGAACCGGTCGTCTTCGGCCAACTCCGGCGCCTCGATCACCTCCAGCATCCGCAGCCAGTTCTTCTGATTGGCGGCGCCGAGGGTGATCCAGCCGTCTTCGGTCTGGAAAGCCTGATAGGGCGCGTTCAACGGGTGCGCCGATCCCATCGGCCCCGGCGCGACGCCGGTGGCAAGACCGATCGCCGATTGCCAGTAGGTATGGACGATTCCGGCCTCGAATAAAGAGGTGTCGATCTTCTGTCCCTCGCCGGTCTTGAGCTTATGGACATAAGCCGCCGCCACGGCCATGGCGCCCAGGATCCCCGCCGTGATGTCGGTGACCGGCGCCCCCATCTTGACCGGGGGCCGGTCGCCGCCTTCGCCGGTAATGCTCATCAGGCCGCTCATGCCCTGGGCAATCAGGTCGAAACCGCCCCGTTCCGCATAGGGGCCGGTACGCCCGAAACCGGAAATGGCGCAATAAATAAGCCCCGGGTTTTCCTGGCGAAGCACGTCATACCCCAATCCCAACTTGTCCATGGTGTCGATCCGGTAATTTTCGATCACCGCGTCTGCGGTCTTCAGAAGCCGTTTCAACACTTCCTTGCCGGCGTCGTCCTTCAAGTTGACGGCAATGCCGCGTTTGTTGCGGTTCATCATCATAAAGGCCGCCGCCTCGCCGCCGATGTCGGGGGGCAGGAAGCGCCTGGAATCGTCGCCGCCGGGAACCTTTTCCACCTTGATCACGTCGGCGCCCATGTCGGCCAGCATCAGGCCGCAGGTCGGCCCGGCCATGATGTGCGCCAGTTCGATGACCTTGACGCCGGAAAGAGGCCCGTCGCTTCCCGCCATCTCAGCGGCCCTTGAATTCAGGTTTTTTCTTGTCCAGGAACGCCTGATAGCCGGTCCGGAAGTCTTCGGTATCGAAGCAGGCGAAGCATTCCTTTTTCTCGGCATCGCTGAGCGGCGTCGGATCGGCCAGCCGGTCCAGGAACTTCCGGTGCCAGCGGTGGACCAGGGGCGCGCCGTCGGTAATGCGCCGGGCCGTCGCCATGGCCTCGGCCTCGACCTCTTCATCGGCGACGATGCGGCTGACGATGCCTTTTTGCAGCGCCTCAGGGGCGTCCATGATCCGCCCCTCAAGGAGGATTTCCAAGGCCCCCTGGGGTCCGACAAGATCACGCAGGCAGCTTATTTCAGGATACGCCATCACCAGCCCGAGCTTGCTGATCGGCGCCCCGAAGCGGCTCGTTTCACCGCAGATGCGGATATCGCAAAGACCAGCAACCTCCAGACCGCCGCCGACGCAGACCCCCTTGATCATGGCCACCGTCGGCGTCGCGCAGTCGCGAAGGATGCTGATGCTTTTGTGCATCAACTCCCCGTAGGCTTCCGCCTGTTCCGCGTTGGACCGTTCCTCGGCAAATTCTGAAATGTCGTTGCCGGGGCTGAAAGCCCTGTCGCCGGCGCCGCGCAGCACCATACAGCGGATCTCGTTATCCGACGAAAGGCCGCCGAGGGTTTCACCCAACAGCTTCCACATGTCCTTGGTAAAGGCATTGAGCTTTTCCGGACGGTTGAGGATCACCGTCGCGATATCGTCAGCGCGTTCAATCAGGATGGTGTCGGTCATGGAATCGTCTTTCGGCTGCGGCCGCGGGCGCTTACGCCGACGCCCTTGCCGGTTGGGAGCCCGCACCTTCGGCGGCGTCCGGGTCTGCCAGGTATTCCAGCGCCGCGTTGACGCCGCCCTTGGCATGGGGAACGCCGGCGAGCCCTAAGCCCATTTCGACCCCGGCCAGGGTCCCGGCCAGCATCAGGTCGTTGAAATCGCCCAGGTGGCCGATGCGGAAGACCTTGCCCTTGACCTTGCCGAGGCCGGTGCCCAAGGACATGTCGAAGCGGTCAAGGATCACGGCGCGAAGGGCGTCGGCGTCATGGCCGTCGGGCATCAGGACGGCGGTCAGGACCGGCGAATATTCTTCCGCGTCCAGGCAAAGGATTTCCAGGCCCCAGGCGCGGACGGCGCGGCGGGTGGCTTCGGCCATCCGGTTGTGACGGGCGAAGACGTTATCCAGGCCTTCCTCCAGCAGCATGTTCAACGCCTCGTCGAGCCCGTAAAGCAGGTTGGTCGACGGCGTATAGGGGAAAAAGCCGTTGGCGTTGTTAGACAGCATGCCCTGCCAATCCCAATACGACCGGGGCAGACCGGCCTTTTCGCCGGCGGTAAGCGCCTTCTCGCTGACGGCGTTGAAGCCGAGCCCCGGCGGCAGCATCAGGCCTTTCTGGGAACAGCCGATGGTCACGTCGACGCCCCATTCGTCGTGGCGGTAATCGACCGAGGCCAGGGACGAAATGGTATCGACGAACAGCAGCGCCGGATGGCTGGCGGCGTCCATGGCGGCCCTGACGGCGGCGACGTTGGAAACCACGCCGGTCGAGGTTTCATTGTGGACGACTGAGACGGCCTTGATGGCGTGGTCCTTGTCTTCGGACAGCCTGGATTCGACTTCCCCAGCCGAAACCCCGTGACGCCAGTCGCCTTCGACCATGTCCACGTCAAGCCCCAGGCGACCGGCCAGTTCCCGCCACAGGGTGGCGAATTGCCCGGTTTCGAACATCAGCACCCTGTCGCCGGGAGACAAGGTATTGACCAGCGCCGCCTCCCACGCCCCGGTCCCGGACGAGGGATATGTAATGACGGGGCCTTCGGTCTTGAAGACGGTTTTCAGCCGCTCGAGGATACTCAGGGTGAATTCGCCGAATTCCGGCCCGCGGTGGTCCATGGTCGCCCGGTCGATGGCGCGGAGAACGCGGTCCGGGACGTTGCTCGGCCCCGGAATCTGCAGGAAATGGCGGCCGCTTCGATAAGACATCTCTTTTTCTTCCTCCCTGGTTGCCCCTTGGCTTCCCCTGGGGCTTCGGGGACCTCGGGGCGGATGGGCGAAATCAGGCCTTTTCGGCCTTGATTTCAACCATCTCGAAATTATGCATGCAATTTTTCTTAAAACAACACCTTTGGCCCCAAACAGTGTTGACCAAGGTTATATTAAACTAACTTATTGAAATTTATAAGTTTAATAAAGATTAAATTGAAATAAATAACCACGACCAGGAATTTTTTAGATCATTTATTGTTTTTTGCATGCAAAAACTTATAATCGTTTTCTCAGGAATCAACATTCCACGGAAAGCTTCAACTCCGCTTTATATAGTTTATGGCCACCCACTCCAGAGGTCCAGCAGGGACAAACACCCCCGTCGGCGACAGCGCCCTGGCCGGGCGGCTGGCACGGGAGATCGAGGGCGAGGTTCTGTTCGACCCGTTCAGCCGCGGCCGTTATTCGACCGATGCCTCCCACTACCAGATAGAGCCGATCGGCGTCGTCGTCCCGAAGACCGCCGATGACATTCCCTGCGTCATCGAAATCGCCGCCAACGAAGGGGTGCCGGTCCTGCCCCGGGGCGGCGGCACGTCGCAATGCGGACAAACGGTCGGCGAGGCCGTCGTCGTCGACGTTTCCAAACACCTGAACCGCATCCTCGATTTCGACCCGGAGGGCCGCACCGCCTGGGTCGAACCGGGCCTGGTGCTCGATCAACTGAACGCTTTTCTCAAACCTCACGGGCTTTGGTTCCCGGTCGATGTCTCCACCTCCAGCCGCGCCACCCTCGGCGGCATGACCGGCAACAACAGTTGCGGGGCGCGGTCCATCCGTTACGGCCCGATGCGGGACAACGTACGCGCCATCGAGGCGGTGTTGATGGACGGCGAAACCATGCATTTCGGGGAGCTTTCCGACAACGTGGCGGGAGCGGGGCCGACGCCGCGCCAGCAGACCCTGACCGCTGGCCTCCTGGACCTCGGCCGCCGGGAGACGGAAGAGATCAAGGAACGGTTCCCCGACCTGATGCGCCGCGTCGGCGGCTACAACATCGATGCGCTGATGCCGGGCGGGCCAGGGCGCGGCGACTGGGCGAAGGCGACCGTCGGCCGTCCCCAGACCCACCCCAACCTGGCGCACCTTCTGGTTGGCTCGGAAGGGACGCTCGCCTTTTCGACCCGCATTCAGATCGACCTGCAGCCCCTCCCCGCCCACAAGGTTCTGGGCGTTTGCCATTTCCCCACTTTCTTCGACGCCATGGATTCGAGCCGCCACATCGTCGAGTTGGACCCGGCGGCGGTGGAGTTGGTGGACCGCACCATGATCGATCTTGCCCGCGACATCCCGTTGTTCCGCCCGGCCGTGGAAAGGTTCGTCAGGGGCCAGCCCGAGGCCCTGTTGCTGGTCGAATTCGCCGGCCAAGACCGCGATGTTCAGCTTCGGAGCCTGAAACGGCTGGGCGAACTGATGGGGGACCTGGGCTTCCCGGGCGCCGTCCTCGAAGCCGTCGATGCGGATTCTCAAAAAGCCGTCTGGGAGGTCCGCAAGGCCGGCCTTAACATCATGATGTCCATGAAAGGCGACGGAAAGCCGATCTCCTTCATCGAAGACTGCGCCGTCCGGCTCGAGGACCTGGCCGAATACACAAGCCGCCTGACCGACATCTTCCACAAGCACGGCACCATCGGCACCTGGTATGCCCATGCCTCGGTCGGCTGCCTGCACGTGCGGCCGGTTCTCAACCTCAAGTCCGAGATCGACGTCAAGAAAATGCGCGACATCGCCGAAGAGGCCTTCGCCATGGTGCGCGAATACAAGGGATCGCACTCCGGCGAGCACGGCGACGGCCTTGTCAGGTCCGAATTCCACCAATCCATGTTCGGCAACCGCATGACACAGACTTTCGAGGAAATAAAAGATTCCTTCGACCCGGAGGGGCTGCTCAATCCGGGAAAGATCGTGCGCCCGTCGAAAATGGATGACCGGTCGCTGTTCCGCTACAAGCCCGGTTATCAGGTGCCGCCGATGGAAACGGCTTTCGACTGGTCCGATTGGGGCGGCTTCGGCGGCGCCGTGGAAATGTGCAACAACAACGGGGCGTGTAGGAAATTCGATGCCGGCGTGATGTGCCCGTCCTTCCGCGCCACCGGCGACGAGAAACACCTGACCCGGGGCCGCGCCAACACCTTGCGGTTGGCGTTGTCCGGGCAACTCGGCGCCGATGCTTTCGCTTCCGATGCGCTTTTCGACACCATGAAGCTTTGCGTCGGCTGCAAGGCCTGCAAGCGGGAATGCCCGACCGGCGTCGACATAACGAAGATGAAGATGGAATTCCTGCATCACTACAACAAACGCCACGGGCTTCGGTTGTTCGACTGCCTGGTGGCGTATTTGCCGCGCTATGCCCCGTGGGCGTCCAGGCTGGGACCCATTCTCAACCTCCGGGATAAGGTTCCCGGAATGGCGGGGCTGAGCGAGGTTCTTTTCGGGTTCAGCGCCAAACGGAAATTGCCGCCCTGGCGGCGGGACCCTTTCAAAGCGACCGAAGCCAAGGTGGAAACAGGGAACGGCCCCGAAGTGGTGCTGTGGGCCGATACCTTCAATACCTATTTCGAGCCCGAAAGCGCCCGCGCCGCCTTGAGGGTCCTGCAGGCCGCCGGCTTTAGGGTCCACTTGCCCCGCGCCGCCGACGGTGGCCGGCCGCTTTGCTGCGGGCGCACGTTCCTGGCCGCCGGCCTGATCGACGAGGCCAAAATTGAAGCCCGGCGGATGCTGGGGGCGCTCAAACCCTTCGTCGAGCGGGGCGTGCCGGTGGTCGGGCTGGAGCCGTCGTGCCTGTTCACCCTCAGCGACGAATTCAAGGCCATGCTGCCGGACGCGGAAACCGACGCGCTGGCGGGGGCCGCGCTGACGTTCGAGGAGTTCCTGAGCCGCGAGCAAAAGGCGGGCAATCTAAAGCTGAACCTCCGGCCCCTAAACAGCGGCCGCGCCATCGTCCATGGCCACTGCCACCAGAAGGCTTTCGCCGTCATGGACGAGGTAAAGACGGCCTTGCGGCTGGTCCCGGACCTTGAGATCGAAATCATCGATTCCGGGTGTTGCGGCATGGCCGGGGCCTTTGGTTACGACGCCGGCAACTACGATATCTCCATGACCATGGCGGAGAACGGCCTTCTTCCCGCCGTCCGAGGCGCGCCTTCCGATACCCTGATCGTCGCCGGCGGCACCAGTTGCCGGCACCAAATCAGAGACGGCGCCGGACGCGAGGCGGTGCATGTGGCCCGGGTGCTCGAGAAGGCGCTGGACATTGAATAACGAGACGATCATGAGCACGTCATCCCTTCACGACGAAATCGTCGGCCGCATCCGGGACATGATTTTCGCCGGAGAATTCATCGGCGGACAGCGGGTGCCGGAAAAACTGCTGTGCCGGCAACTATCCGTTTCAAGAACGCCGCTCCGCGAAGCGTTGAAGGTCCTGGCGGCGGAAGGCCTTCTCACGCTTCTTCCCAACCGCGGCGCACGGGTCGCCCGAATGACCGCCGACGACGTGGACGAAATGTTCCCGGTCATGGGGGTCCTGGAAGGGCTGGCCGGGGAGATCGCCTGCAAATGCATAACCGATGACGAGATCGACGAAATCCACGCCCTTCACTATCAGATGGCCGCCCACCACAAGCGCAAGGAACTGGCCCCGTATTTCAAGCTCAACCAACAAATCCATGGCAATATTTTTACCGCCACGGGGAACGGAACCCTCGGCGGCATTTACGAGTCCTTGACCGCCCGCATTCGCCTGGCCCGGTATCGGGCGAATTTTTCCTATGAGCGGTGGGACCAGGCCATGGCCGAACACGAGGAAATCCTGGACGCCCTTTCCGACCGGGATGGCCCCAGGCTGGCGGCAGTCCTGAAAAGACACCTGGAAAATACCTGCGAGACGGTCAAGGAGGTCATTCGCGCCATGGACGACGAAACCGCCCCGGCCAAGACCGCCGCCGGGCCATAGACGAGAAAACCTCGCCATGTGGGAAAAACTGTCGGTCTTTATTTTCGGCGAACGGCTGCAAAGCCACCTTCCGGAACGGGTGCGCGAAAGCATCGCCCAACAGCAATGCGAAAGCGAGAAGCTTATCAGTTGGGTGCAGCTTCTTCTCGTCGTCACCTTCGGGATCCTGTACGCCCTTGCCCCTTCCAGCGCGCCGGAAGCCGGGTTCCATCCGGTGCCTTGGGTTTTGTCCGCCTATTTCATCTTTACCATGGTCCGCCTGATCGGCGCCCACAGAGGCCAATTGCCGAACTGGCTGTTGATGGCTTCGGTGGTGATGGACATGGGGCTGTTGATGGTCCTGATCTGGAGCTTTCACATCCAGTACATGCAACCGGCGTCGTTCTACCTGAAGGCGCCGACGATGATTTATGTTTTCATCTTTATCGCGCTCCGCGCGCTCAGATTCGAACCCCGGTTCATCATTCTTTCCGGCGCGGCGGCGGGTGTGGGGTGGCTGATCCTGGTGCTTTACGTCATCTGGTCGGTGCCCGGAGACATGATGATCACCCGCAACTACGTCACCTACCTGACGTCCAACGCCATCCTCATCGGCGCCGAAGTCGATAAAATCCTGTCCATCGTGTTCGTCACCGTCGTTTTGGCGGTGGCCATCGTCCGGGCGCAAAGGGTACTCAACCGCGCCGTCCTGGAAACCACGGCGGCGGAAGACCTGTCGCGGTTCGTGTCTGTTGAGGTTGCCGACCGTATTACGTCCGCCGACCGGGCCATCCAGCCCGGCGACGGCGAATCCAAGGTGGCTACGGTGCTGTTCACCGACATTGAGGGATTCTCGACCATTTCCGAAAAGCTGAGCCCACAGGAACTGGCGCAGATGCTGAACGAATATTTCGGCGCCATGTCGAACGTCATCGCCAAGCACGGCGGCGTCATCACCCAGTTCGCAGGCGATCTGATGCTGGTGATCTTCAACGCCCTGACGCCCGACGACGACCACGCCGAAAATGCCATTCGCACGGCAATGGGCATTCAAGAAGTCGCCAACAGCCGCACCTTCGGCAAGGGGGCGACGCTGAAGACCCGTTGCGGCATCAATACGGGCAAAATCGTGATCGGCGCCATCGGCGCCAAGGACCGGCTGGTTTTCACCGTCCATGGCGACAACATCAATATCGCCGCCCGGCTGGAACAGCTCAACAAGGAATACGGCACCTACATTCTTGCCGGTGAAAACACGGTGGCGGCGTGTGGCGAGGAATGCACCTTCGAACAAATGGGCGAGGTCACCGTCCGCGGACGCCAGGCCAAAACCAAGATTTATACGGTGAAAGGCTGATTGGCGCCTAAGGCGCCGAGGACTCACCCCCGGAGCACGCCCCCCGTCGCCTTGGTGACGTTGGCCACCACTTTTTCGGCGATGGCGTCGATTTCGGCGTCGGTCAGGGTCTTTTCGACCGGCTGCAGGACGACGTTGACGGCAAGGGACTTCTTGCCTTCCCCTAAATCCCCGCCCTCGAAGACGTCGAACAGGGAAACCTGGGCGATCAGTTTCTTGTCGGCTTTTTCCGCCGCGTTAATGACCTGGGCCGCGGTAACGACTCTATCGACGACAAAGGCGAAATCCCGCTCGACCGAATGAAACTGGGGCAGTTCCAGGTGCGGACGGGTCCTGCTTTTCCTTTCCTTCAACTTCGGCAGGTTGTCGAAAATGATTTCGAACCCGGCCATGGGGCTCTCGGCGTTCATATCCTTCAACACGCGGGGGTGAATCTCGCCGAAATGCGCCAGCACCGATTTCGGACCCAGCCGCACGACGCCGCTGTGCCCCGGGTGGTACCAGTCCGGCGCCTCGGCGGCGATTTCGGCTTTCTCCACCGCCACGCCAAGACCGCCCAGCACCGCCAGAACGTCCCCCTTGGCGTCGAAAACGTCCACCGGGCGAGGCTTCTCGGCCCAGTTCCTGGCCCCCGACGATCCCGAGCGGATGCCCGCCGCCTTCATGGCCTGTTCGTCCGGCTTGACGCCGGAATAGCTGGGTCCGATCTCGAACAACCGGGCCTCGGCCGTTCCCCGGGCGGCGTTGCGGGCGGCGGCGGCGATCAGGTTGGGCAACAGGGACGGACGCATGACGGCAAGGTCGGCGCTGATGGGATTGATTAGTTTCAGGCTCTCCCCGCCGCCGCCGAACAGCGCCGCCTCCGCCCCGCCAAGGAAGGAATAGGTCACCGCCTCCACCAGCCCGCGCCCGGCCAGTAGGCGCCGGGCCATGGCGCGGCGGCGCTGGCCGGGGCTGAGGGCCGGATGCGGCAGGCTCCCGTTGTTGTCCATGGGAATGGCGGGGATGTTGTCGTAGCCGAAGATGCGGACGACCTCTTCCACCAGGCAGGCCTCGCCGACGATATCGGAGCGCCAGGACGGCACCGAAACGTTTAAACCGTTCTTGCTTCTCTTGGCCTCGAATCCGAGACCGGACAGGATATCGGTGATCTTTTTCTTCGCCACCTTGACGCCGCCGAAATTTTCGATCCGCTCAGGCCTGAGGGTGATCGATTGCTGACTTTTGGGCTCGCTTCCGGCGATCACCAGTTCAGAAGGCTCGCCGCCGCAAAGGTCCATCACCAGGCGGGTGGTGATTTCCATGCCGTCGACCAAAAACGCCGGATCGACGCCGCGTTCAAACCGGTAGCGGGCATCGGACAGGATATTCAGCTTGCGCCCCGTCATCGCCGTGCGCACGGGGTCGAAAAAGGCGGATTCGACGAAAATGTCGACGGTGCCTTCGGTGCAGCCCGATTCCTCGCCGCCGATGACCCCGCCCAGGGCTTCGGCTTTTTCGTCGTCGGCGATCACGGTCATGCCGCCGCCCAGCTCATATTCCTTGCCGTCGAGGGCCAGGATCTTTTCACCTTTTTTCGACAGCCTGACGTGAATGTCGCCCTCGACCTTGGCGGCGTCGAAGACATGCAGCGGCCGCCCCAGGTCTATGGTCATCAAATTGGTGATATCGACCAGGGCCGAAATGGGGCGCAGTCCGATGGCGGTCAGTTTGTCCTTCAGCCATTTGGGGCTTTCCCCGTTCTTGACGCCGCGGATAAAACGCCCGACGAAATAGGGACAGGCGTCCTCGGTCCCCTTGTCAAAGTCCAGGTGAACCTTGATCGGGCTTTCAAACGTGCCCGGAACCGGATCACGGTCTAGGGGTTTAAGCGTGCCGACGCCGGCGGCGGCCAGGTCGCGGGTGATGCCGCGGACGCCCAGGCAATCCCCCCGGTTGGGCGTGATTTCGATTTCGATGACCGGATCGGCAAGCCCCAGGGCGTCGGCGGCGGGCGAGCCTAAGGCGGTATCGTCCGGCAATTCGATGATGCCGTCATGGTCGTCGCCGAGGTTGACCTCTTTTTCCGACAACAGCATGCCGTTGGAAACGACGCCCCGGATTTCCGTCGGTTTCAAGGTGATTCCGGTGCCCGGAATGTAGGACCCGGATTCGGCGAACACGCCGATGAGGCCGGTCCGGGCATTGGGCGCCCCGCAGACAACCTCAAGCGTTTCGCTGCCGTTGTCGACCTGACAGACGGTCAGCTTGTCGGCGTCGGGATGTTTTCTGGCCTCCACCACCCGGGCGGCGACGAAACCGTCCAGGTCCTTGGCGCGGTCATGGACCTGATCGACCTCAAGGCCGATCATGGTCAGCTTCTCGACCACCTCTTCCAGGGTGGCCTTCGTATTCAGGTGTTCCTTGAGCCAACCGAAGGTGAACTTCATGGCCTACAGCCCCCCGACCATGGAAGGCACCTGAAAGGCGCTGAACCCGTAGTGGCGGAGCCACCGCAGGTCGGATTCGAAAAACGTGCGGAGATCGGGAATGCCGTATTTCAACATAGCCATTCGTTCGATCCCGAGCCCGAAAGCGAAGCCCTGGTATTTGGCCGGATCGATGTTGCAGTTTTCCAGCACCTTCGGGTTGACCATGCCGCAGCCGAGGATTTCCAGCCAGTCGTCGCCGTGGCCGATGCGGAATTCGCCGCCTTCGCGGGTACAGCCGATATCGACTTCCGCCGACGGTTCGGTAAACGGGAAGTAACTGGGCCGGAAACGGACCGGCAAATCGTCCATATCGAAGAAAGCCCGGCAGAATTCGATCAGGCATCCCTTCAGGTGTCCCATGTGCGTGGATTCGTCCACCACCAGCCCTTCGACCTGATGGAACATCGGCGAATGGGTGGCGTCGTAATCGCAGCGGTAGGTCCGGCCCGGCACGATGATCCGGATTGGCGGTTTCGTTTCCATCATGGTGCGGATCTGGACCGGCGAGGTATGGGTGCGGAGCACCAGACGGTCGTCGTCGCCCGAGCCCGGAAGGTAAAAGGTATCGTGTTCCTGCCGCGCCGGATGGTCCGGAGGGATGTTGAGCGCCGTGAAGTTATGCCAATCGTCCTCGATGTCCGGGCCTTCGGCGACGCTGAACTCCATTTCCCCCAGGATCGCCACCACCTCGTCGATGGTCTGGCTGATGGGATGAATGCAGCCCTGGCTTTCGGGCCTGACGGGAAGGGTGACGTCGACCCTTTCCCCGGTCAGCCGGGCGTCCAGTTCGGAATCGGCCGATGTCCGTTTTTTCGCCTCGATGGCTTCGGCGACTTCGTTTTTTAGGGCGTTCAGAGCCTGGCCGGCCTCTTTGCGGGCCTCCGGATTCATGGCGCCCAGGCCCCTCATCAGCCCGGTGATGCGGCCCTTTTTGCCGAGCGCGGAAACCCGAATCTGCTCGAGCTCATCCAGGCCAGCGGCGTCCTTGACCGCGGTCATCAGTTCCGATCGAAGGGCGTCGAGTTCTTTCATCCTTGCAAGTTTCCGTTCCCAAAGAACAACAGGGAGCCGCCCACAAAGGCCGGCTCCCGATTATATCCCCATAAATTCCTTTTTTGGGATTAAGCGTTTTTGGCGAGCGCGGCCTGGGCCTGTTCCACCAGCGTCTTAAAGGAATCAGGTTCCCGCACCGCCAGGTCGGACAGTATCTTCCTGTCGATCTCGATGCCGGCCTTGCCCAGCCCGTTCATGAATTGGGAATAGGTCAATCCGTGTTCGCGGGCGCCGGCATTGATTCGCTGTATCCAAAGATTGCGGAACGAACGCTTGCGGTTGCGACGGTCGCGATAGGCATATTGAAGGCCCTTTTCGACGCGCTCGATGGCAACGCGGAAACTGTTTTTTCCCCGGCCTTGATAACCACGGGCTCTATCCAGAACTTTTTTGTGACGGGCGTGAGTGGTGACGCCCCGTTTGACGCGTGCCATGACTTCTCCCCTCCCTCAGCCGTAAGGCATATAGGATTTGACGATGCGGGCGTCGGCATCGCTGAGAATCATGGTTCCGCGCGCCTTGCGTTTCATTTTTTGGGTTTTCTTCGAAAGCATGTGGCTTTTATAGGCGACGTTGGCGCGGACCTTGCCCGTGCCGGTCAGGCGGAAACGCTTCTTGGCGCTGGATTTGGTCTTCAGCTTGGGCATTTCATTCTTCCTTTATTCTCTTGAATTCTGGCGGACGAATATAAGAGCGGTTGGGCATGCCCTGCCGAGCCGCTCATGGGCGCGGGTTATAGCCCCGAACCCCGGGCAATGCAAGGCAACGCAATCCATCCCGCGACGGCGATTATAAGCTTTTGTGGAAGTGGTGTTATTTCGGCGCGATGACCATGGTCATCAGGCGGCCTTCGCTCTTGGGGAACTGCTCCACCTTGGCCAATTCATCGACGTCCTCGCGAACCCGGTCCAGGACTTTCATGCCCAGTTCCTGGTGCGCCATTTCACGGCCGCGGAACCGGATCGTCATCTTGACTTTGTCGCCCTCGTCCAGGAAACGACGGACGCTCCGCATCTTGACCTGATAGTCGTGTTCGTCGATGCCGGGGCGCATCTTGATTTCCTTGACGTCGATGACTTTCTGTTTCTTGCGGGCCTCGTTGGCTTTTTTCTGCGCTTCGTATTTATATTTGCCGTAATCGAGGACCTTGCACACAGGCGGATCGGCATTGGGCGACACCTCGACAAGGTCGAGTCCCGCCTCAAAGGCGATCTCTATTCCTTCTTCCTTGGAAATGACGCCGACCATTTCCCCGTCGGCGTTAACAACACGAATTTTTTCGGCTTCGATATGTTCGTTGACGCGCGGACCCTCCCGGGTCGGCGCTTGGTTAAAAGGTCGTCGGACTATTTAAAAATCTCCTCTCCCCGGTTTGCCCAAATCCCGGCCGGTGCGCCACTCAAATACGATTCCTTCAAGTCCTAGCCAACGGACCGGCCGCTTCTTCCCGCAGTCTAGCGGTTGCCTCTTTAAGCGCAAGATTTTCTTGGTCTTTTCCACCGAGACGCCGCATCGCCACCGTGCCGTCGGCGGCCTCCTTGGCGCCGACGACAAGGATTATCGGGACCTTGGCGACGCTGTGTTCTCGAATCTTGTAATTGATCTTTTCGTTGCGGATATCCAGTTCGGCCTTGAGCCCAGCCTCGCATAAAGCCGCATGGACCTGGGCCGCGTAGTCGTCGGCCTCGGACGTGATGGTGGCGACAACGACCTGAAGCGGCGCCAGCCACAACGGGAATTTCCCCCCGTAGTGTTCGATGAGGATGCCCAAGAACCGCTCGAAAGACCCCAGAATCGCCCGGTGCAACATGACCGGGCGGTGCTTTTCACCGTCCTCGCCGATGTAGTGGGCATCGAGCCTTTCAGGCAAAACGAAGTCCACCTGCAGGGTGCCGCATTGCCAATCGCGGCCGATGGCGTCGCGGAGGGCAAAATCCAGCTTCGGCCCGTAGAACGTCCCGTCGCCCGGATTGAGTTCCGTTTCCAGCCCCGTCGCCGCCGTTGCGTCCTGCAACGCCCGTTCGGCCTTGTCCCAGGTTTCGTCGCTGCCGGCGCGGACCTCGGGCCGGTCGGAAAATTTCACGATCACGTCCTCGAACCCCAAGTCCTCGTAGACGCTCCGCAGAAGCGTACAGAACGCCTGGGTTTCCGATGTGATCTGGTCTTCGGTGCAGAAGATATGAGCGTCGTCCTGGACGAAGGCGCGGACCCGCATCAGGCCGTGCAACGCACCGGAGGGCTCGTTCCGGTGGCACGCCCCGAACTCGGCCATACGGATTGGAAGGTCCCGGTAACTGGTGATGCCCTGTTTGAAGATCTGTACGTGACAGGGGCAGTTCATGGGTTTCAGCGCCAACACTTTGTCCTCGACATCGGACGTGAACATGTTTTCGCGGAATTTTTCCCAGTGCCCGGACGCTTCCCACAGGACGCGGTCGACCATCTGCGGCGTGTTGACCTCGATGTAACCCTCGGCCTTGAGGCGTTCGCGCATGTAGGTCCGGAGCGTGCGGTAAAGGGTCCATCCCTTGGGATGCCAGAACACGGCGCCGGCGGCGATGTCTTGTAAGTGAAAAAGGCTCATTTCGCGGCCCAGCCACCGGTGGTCGCGCTTTTCCGCCTCTTCCAGCATATGCAGATAGGCCTTCAGCTGCTTTTCCTCGGCCCAGCAGGTGCCGTAAATCCGCTGCAGCATCTCGTTCTTGGAATCGCCCCGCCAATAGGCCCCGGCCAGCTTGGTCAGCTTGAAGGCTTTTCCCAGCTTCCCCGTCGACGGCAAATGCGGCCCCCGGCAAAGGTCAATGAAGTCGCCCTGACGATAGAGCGAGACCTCCTCATCGCCGGGGATTCCATCGATGATTTCGGCTTTATAATGTTCGCCTTTGTCTTTGAAGAACTTGATCGCCTCGGCCCGGTCCCAGACTTCGCATGTGACCGGCTCGTCCCGTTTGACGATTTCATGCATGCGGGCTTCGATCTTTTCCAGGTCTTCGGGAACGAACGGCTCGTCACGGGCGAAGTCGTAATAAAAACCGTTCTCGATGTTGGGACCGATGGTGACCTGGGTCTCGGGAAAAAGCTCCTTCACCGCCTCGGCCATGACGTGGGCGCAATCGTGACGCAGCAACTCCAACGCGTCCTCGTCCTTGGCCGTAACGATGGCGATTTCGGCGCCAGCGTCGATGACCGTGCTCAGGTCCTTCATCTCGCCGCCGACGCGGACGGCCAATGCCGCCTTGGCCAATCCGGGGCCGATGTCGGCGGCCACGTCGGCGCCGGAAACGGGCTTGTCGAATTCGCGTTTGCTGCCGTCGGGAAGGGTAATGGCGACCATTCGAATCACGCGTTCAAGGGCATCAGAAACCGGGGCCGAAAATGCGGGCGATTGGGTCCTCTGTCAAGGAATCGACGCCATGTCTTCACCGGCGGCATCATAGGCCCATGCCGTCCACGACTTCGGCGACGGAAATAGCATCGAGAGGCTGACGCCGGATGATCGTCACCGCCGCCCCGCGCTGACCGCAAAGCGCGGGGTCGGAATCATGGGAAAACAGCACTACCGTCCTGCATCCGGTGGCCGAAAACAGGTGCATCGGTCCGGTATCGTTGCCGACGGACGCCACGGCGCCGCGTCCCAGCGCCACCAGGTCAAGCAGGCCCGTTTGCCCGGACAAGTCCCGGGCTTCTTCGCACTGGGCCTTGATTTCCGCCATTAACGGGGCCTCGGAGGCCGAGCCCACAAGCACCGGAAGCAGGCCTTGGTCCATCAAGGTCTTGGCCAATTGCCCGAAGTTTCCCGCCGGCCAGCGTTTGCCTGGCCGGTGCAAGGCGCCGCCGGGCGCCAGCAGGGCGAACCGTCCGGAAAGGGAAAAACGCGAAATATCGGCCTCGGCCCACGAGGGGTCGGGCACCGGCACTTCGGCTATGCCCGCCATCGACAGTTGTTCGGCCTGGCGGTCCATCGTATGCATGAAATCCCGGTCGGGATTGGCGTGGGGGTGCGAACAGCCCCTGGCGGTGCCCGACCATTCCGGCGCCGGGCCGGGCCAGAAAAGGCGGTAATAAAAAGAGCTTCGGTCCGAGGTCTGCAGATCATAGACCCGCCCGAACCCCCCGCCGCGAAGGCGGCGGCGCAGTTCCAGCCAGCCGCCGATGTCCGCCGTCGCCGGCCGGCCGCCGGTCCAGATGTCGTCGAAAAACCCCGATGCCTTGGCCAATTCCTCATAAGGCGCCGTCGTCAGCAGCGTCACCCTGGCATCGGCGTGATGGCGGCGGATGGCGGCGAAAGGCCCCAGGGCCTGAACGAAATCGCCGAGCGCCCCTAATTTTATGACCAGAACGGCGTCATGGGGCGGCAGGGCCATTTATCCGCCGGCCTTCGATTTCAGGATTTCTTCGTAGACATCCAACGTCTTGCGGCACATGGCCTGCTGCGAGAAATTTTCGCGCACGTTGATGATTGCTTTCTGGGCCAACTGGATACGGGTTTCCCGGTCCAGGCTCAGGGCTTTGTTGAGCACCGACGTCAGGGCCTCGATGTCGCCCGGCGGAAACAGCCATCCGGTTTCGCCCTCGACAATCGTCTCCCGGGCGCCGCCGTGGTCGCTGGCGACAACGGGACGGCCCAGAGCCTGGGCCTCGACGACGATGCGGCCGAAAGCCTCCGGATCGGTGGAAGCGGACACCACAACATCGGTCAGCATGAAGGCGGCCGGCATATCGTCGCAATGATCGACAAGGCGGACGATTTCCCCCAATCCGTTCTTGTGGACCAGGTTTTCCAGTTCCTGGCGGTATTTCGCCCGCCCCTGGTCGCCGCCGACCACCAGGCAACGGATATCGCGGCGTGCCAGTTTGCCGATGGCCTCGATAAACATCGCCTGCCCTTTCCAGCGCGTCAGGCGCCCCGGCAGCATGATCACCGGCAACTCGTCATCCAGCCGCCAGTTGGCGGCCAGGGCGGCGATTCTTTCGGCGGTGACCTTGGCGGGATCGAATCGTTCCAGGTTCACGCCCCGGTGGATGATGCGGATCTTATTCGGGGGAACGCCATAGTTCTGATGGACATGGCCGCCGATGAAACGCGAGATGGCGATCACCCGTTCGCCCCGGGTCATGATTGAATTGTATTTACGCTTGAGCGGGTTGCCCGCCGAATAGGTGCCGTGAAAGGTGGTCATGTAGGGTATGCCCGTGCGCTTGGCGGCGTAAAAGGCGCTCCAGGCCGGGGCCCGGGACCGGGCATGGACGATGTCGACGGCCTCGGTTTCGATGATCCGGGCCAAACGGTTGATGTTGGCGTATATGGTCAACGGGTTTTTGGAATGCACGGGCAAGTTCAGGTGTTCGCCCCTAACCCGTTTGATCTCATGCTCTCGGGCACCGCCGGACGAAACCACGAGCGCCCGGCCTCCTTCGGCGGCGATGGCCTGGGCGATTTCGACGGTGCCGCGCTCAACCCCGCCGCCTTGGCCCATGGCCGGGAGAACCTGGAGGATCGTCGCCGAGCCGATACCGGCGGCGGACTGTTCAGGGGCCGGGATGGTGGTATTGTTGGGGCCTTCGTTCATCTGCCGGAACCTACCATGCCTGAGATACTAACACGGGACGACGGAACAACCATTGCCTACCACCATACCCCGGGGAAATCCCCCGGCGTCATCTTCATGACCGGGTTCAAGTCCGACATGACTGGCGGCAAGGCGCTGGCGCTTGAAGAACTCTGCAAAAAACGCGGCCAAGCTTACCTCAGGTTCGATTATTCCGGCCACGGCGAATCCTCGGGCGCCTTCGAGGACGGCACCATCGGGCAGTGGGCAGGGGACGCGGTGGCGGCCCTGGACGAGCTGACTGAAGGACCGCAGGTTTTGGTCGGATCGTCCATGGGAGGATGGATCATGCTGCTTACGGCCCTGGCCCGGCCCGAGAGGGTGGCGGGGCTTGTCGGTACCGCCGCGGCGCCGGATTTCACCGAGGATATGATCCCCGGCGACCTTTCGGCCGAACAAAAGGAACAGTTGCAAGCGCAAGGCTTTGCCATCATCCCCAACTGTTACGACGACGGGCCTTACAAGATCACCAAGGCGCTTCTCGACGAAGGACGCAACCATCTTGTACTCAGGGACGAAATCCCGCTCGATTGCCCGGTCAGGCTGATCCACGGGACCAACGACGAGGACGTGCCCTGGCAGACGAGCTTGAAGATCGCCGAAAGGCTCCGTTCCCAAGACGTGGAAACGCTGTTCGTCAAGAACGGCGACCACCGGCTTTCCGAAGCCCATGACCTGAACCGGCTTTGCCGGACCGTCGGGCGGCTGCTGGATAAGTTGTAGGTCCAACCTCTAGCCCTCTTCGAAGATCGCCCTAAGCCCAGCCCGGTAATCGGGATGGAGCAACGACACGCCGAGCTCTTCCTTGATGCGCCGGTTGTCGACCAGGCGATTGTCGCGCCAGAACGACAACGCCATTTCCGACATTTCCTTTTCCGCCTCGGCGAAGGGCTGGAGAGGCGGCGGCTCCAGGCCCAGAAGCTCGCAGGCAAAGGCGGTCACGTCCGCGGCGGCGGCCGGTTCGTCGTCGCAGACGTTATAGACGGCGCCGGGATCGGGCCGGTCCATCGATGCCCTGAGGACCTGGGCGATATCGTCGATGTGAATGCGTGAAAACATATGCCCCGGCTTGTCGATCCGTTTGCCCCGGCCGGCCCGGACCTGATCCAGGGCGCTGCGTCCGGGGCCGTAGATTCCGGCAAGCCGGAAGACGTGGACCGGCAGCCCCTGATCGTTCTCCAGGGCCAGCCAGGCGGCCTCGGCCTCGGCCCGGCGGCGGCCGCGGTCCGAGGAAGGATTGACGGCCGAGTCCTCGGTTACCGTATTGCCGCCCGTATCGCCATAGACGCCGGTCGAAGAAAGGTACCCCACCCAGGACACCCCCTTCATGGCCTCGATGTCGCTTCCGTGACGGGCCAGCACCGGGTCGCCGTTTTCATCGGGCGGAACCGAACTGAGCAAATGGGTGACCCCGGATAGGGCCGACGGGGCGTCGGCCAGGGGCCTTTCGGGGTCGAAAACCAACGCTTTGATTCCCCAGTCCGCCAGTTCCGCCTGCCGGTCCGGCGACTGGCACGTGCCGGCGACGGCCCAGCCCCGGGCCAACAGCAGCCGCGCCAGCCGCCCGGCGCTATAGCCGAGCCCGAAACAGAACAGCCGTGGTTTTGAGACGGGTGCCGTCATGGATTCCCCTATGGGCCCTTCCAGGCCGCCCTTTCGATTCCTTGATAAAAATGCGTTATAGATGGCGGGGCAAGAGACAACCCATCCGAGCCGCCTTCTGATCGCCTGGGGGACCAAGCTTGAAAGCCAAGATTCTCCGCACCGACGCTGAACTTTTCATCATCGAGCAATACCTGGATGAGTTGGAGGCCGTCGCCGACGTGGTGACGACGCAAAGCACCGACGAGGATGCCTTGGCCCTTGAAGCCGCCGACGCCAATATCATCCTCACGTGCTACACCGGTGTTACCGAAAAAGTAATCGAGGCGGCGAAAAACCTGAAAGGCATCGTCAAATACGGCGTCGGCACCGATGCCATCGACATCGAAGCGGCAAGCAGGCGGGGCGTGATGGTGGTCAACTGTCCCGATTACGGATCGGACACCGTGGCCGACCACGCCTTTGCCCTGTTGATCGCCCTGGCCCGGCGAATTCCGGTTCTCGACCGGGTGATGCGGGAAAACGCCTGGGCCTGGCCGGCGCCGGAATACCTGGGCGTCGACCTTTCGGGCAAGACTATTGGTCTTGTCGGTTTCGGCCGCATCGGCCGGTGCATGGCGCGCCGCGGCGAAGGGTTTTCGATGACCCGGCTCGCCATCGATCCTTACGTGGGCTCCACGACCTTCGCCGAGTATGGAGTTCAATCCTGCGGATTGGACGAATTGCTGGAACGGTCCGATTTCGTTTCCATCCACTGCGTGCTGACTCCGGAAACCACGGGTCTGATCGGCGAGGCGGAATTGAAGCGGATGAAGGAAACGGCGTTTCTGATCGACGTTTCCCGCGGCGCCATCATCGACGAAGGGGCGTTGATCCGGGTCCTCGACGAAAACGGGATCGCCGGCGCCGCCTTCGACGTTTTCGCCGACGAACCCCTGGCGCCCGGTTATCCGCTGCTCGGCCGGGACAATGTGATCCTGACCCCGCATCTGGCCTGGTACACGAAGGAAGCCTTCGAGCGGGGCGAGCGCGATACCTTCGACGGCGTCCGGGATGTGCTTTCCGGCAACCGCCCGAAGAACCTCAAGAACGTCGAGGTTCTGGCTTTTCTTGCGGCGTTTATTGTTTCGCTTTTTCTCCCCTGGAGTCCCGCCGAAGCCAAGGAAATCGACCACGCCCATCAGTACAAAGCGTGCATGGCGCTGGCCAAAAAGTCGCCCGAGGAAGCCTTCGAAACGGCCCTCAACTGGCGCGACCTGGGCGGCGGCGACGCCGCCCAGCATTGCATCGCGGTGGCGTTGATCGGTCTTGGGCAATACGCCGACGCGGCGGGACGAATGGAAACGCTTGCCGGCAAGGCGAAGCAAAATCCGTCGGTCAAGGCCGGGCTCCTGGCCCACGCGGCCCAGGCCTGGCTTCTGGCGGGACAGGCCGCCCGGGCCGAGGCGGTGCTGACGGCGGCCTTGAAGCTGATTCCCGAAGACAGCGCCCTTTTTGTCGACCGCGCCCAGGCGCGGGCGGAGTTGAAGGATTTTAAGGGCGCCCTCGAAGACCTGAACCATGCCATCGCCCACGAAGACCGCCGCGCCGACGCCTATGTCTTCCGCGCCGCCACATACCGGTTTCTCGATAAGCTGGAACCCGCCCTTGCCGACGTGGAGCGTGCGCTGGCCCTGGCCCCCACTCATGCCGAGGGGCTTTTGGAGCGGGGGATTCTTAGACGTCTTCGCCAAGACAACGACGGCGCCCGGCAGGACTGGCTTCGCGTTCTTCGCCTGGCGCCAAAAAGCCGGGCCGCCGCCGCGGCCAGGCGGAATCTCGAAAAAATGGACGTCAAACCGGACTAGCCCGATAGAGAAAACGTCCCCCGGCCGCGAAGGGCGGGTGGCGAAAAGGCGTTCGGACATCATCAGAAATCCAGGTTGGCGTAGTGCCGTTGCGGCGGCGCGCCGGGGACGTTGTCTTCCAACAAGGCCCGGAAGCTCGGCCGGGACTTGACCCTGGCGTACCAGTCCTTGGCCTCCTCGTGTTCCTTCCAAGGCACGTCGCCCAGGTAATCGATGGTCGACAAATGCGCCGCCGCCGTAATATCGGCCAGCGAAAACGTATCGCCGGCCAGCCACGTCCGGCGTTCGTTCAGATACCCGATGTAATCCAGATGATGATGAATGTTGGCGTGCCCGGCGCGGACGGCCTTTGAATTCGGGGCGCCCTGGCCCAACAGCCGCTTCATCATTTTTTCTCCGACCAGGTTTTCCGTCACTTCGCGGTCGAATTTACCGTCGAACCAATGGACCAGGCGGCGCACCTCGGCCCGCCCAAGGGCCTGGCGGCCGATCAGGGGCGGATCCGGGTGGACTTCGTCCAGGAACTCGCAGATGGCGTTGCTCCCGGAAAGGGCCGAGCCGTCCGATTCGACCAGGACCGGAACGTCGCCCGCGGGGTTGAGTGCCAGGAAGTCGTCGCGCCGCTCCCAGATATTTTCGGCCCGGAGTTCGAAATCGAGCCCCTTTTCCAGAAGCGCGACCCTTACCTTTCGGCAATCGGGGGATAACCAGAGGTGATAAAGAACTCTCATTAACGATACCCTATAACGAATTACCTATATCCGATTGCCGGCCCCGGAAACAGCGAAACCCCTAAAAAGCCTCAAGAAATAAGGTATTTTTGAATATTGGCTCTCTGAAATGTGATCCAGGTTCAAGTGACAGGCTCCGGTCTGGCGGGGTATGCAAACGGGGTCTTGTAATCGCCCGGCGAGGTCACACATCTTATGGGAACTTTCGCCTGCCCGCCTGCCCGATATTGAAAACCGGAGCGTATAAACACCGTCATGCTTGTTAAATTTTCCAAGGCTTCCGACGTCAAACCGTCCGAGATCACGTCCAAGACGCTCTACATGAACCGCCGGCGTTTCCTGAAGACGGCGGCCGTGGCCGGCGCCGGGGCGGCGTTCGGGACCATCGCGGCGCCGGTTTTCGCCGCCAAGGGGAACCCCAGGGTCAAATTTTCCGGCGTTCAGAAAAGCAAGTGGACCCAGGAAGCCCTGGGCGAGGAGCTGACCGATTACGGCCCGATCACCGAGTACAATAACTTCTATGAATTCGGCGCCGCCAAGACCGATCCGGCGGAATATTCCCAGGACTTCAAGACCAGGCCCTGGAGCCTGACCATCGACGGCGCCGTCGAGAAACCAGGGGTCTATGACCTGGAGGACTTCCTCAAGCCGCACCAGTTGGAAGAGCGCGTCTACCGGATGCGCTGCGTCGAGGCGTGGTCGATGGTCATTCCCTGGGTCGGCATTCCCCTCGGCGACATCATCAAGCGCGTCGGCCTTAAATCGGACGCCAAGTACGTTGCCTTCGAGACGCTGCTGGACCCCGAACAGATGCGGGGACAAAAACGCCCGGTCCTGAAATGGCCCTACAAGGAAGGGCTTCGCATCGACGAGGCCATGAACCCGCTGACCATCATGGCGGTGGGTCTTTACGGCGAGGTGATGCCGAACCAGAACGGCGCGCCGTTCCGTCTTGTGGTGCCTTGGAAATACGGATTCAAGGGCATCAAGTCGATCGTCCGGATGACTTTCCAGCCCGATATGCCGCCGACGTCCTGGAATGTGGCGTCGCCCCGCGAATACGGTTTTTATTCCAACGTCAACCCAAGCGTGAACCACCCGCGATGGAGCCAGGCCAAGGAACGGCGCATCGGCGATTTCCTGAAGCGCCCGACCCTGATGTTCAACGGCTACGAAGAAGAAGTCGCCGGCATGTACGCGGGCATGGACCTCGGGAAACTTTACTGACCCGAACCCGGCCGGATTATCTAAAAGCCCCCGATGACCCGTGAAACCGCCATTCCCCCCCAGACCATAAAGTATGTCGCCAAGCCGCTTGTTTTCGCCTCGGCGCTGATACCGCTGGCGTGGGTCGCCTGGACCGCTATCTCGTCCGGCCTCGGCCCGGCCGGGCCGCTGGGCGCCAACCCCATCGAATACATCAACCGCTTCCTCGGCGACTGGGCGATCCGGTTTCTGCTGCTGGCGCTGGCGGTTACGCCCGTGCGCGGGATCACCGGCTGGACCCCTTTGATGCGCTTTCGCCGAATGATCGGGCTTTTTGCGTTTTTTTACGCGTGCATGCATGTGTCCAGCTACATCGTGCTCGATCAGTTCTTCGACTGGACGGAAATCTGGAAGGACATCGTCAAGCGAAACTACATCACCGTCGGCATGGTAAATTTCGTTTTGCTGGCGTCGCTGGCGGCGACGTCGACCAAGGGCATGATCAAGCGCCTGGGGGCCAAACGCTGGACCAAACTGCACAAGCTCATCTACGTGGCCGGGATCGCGGCGTGTCTGCATTTTTACATGATGCGCAAGGGGGTGCAGTTGGAACCGATCATCTATGCCGGCATCTGCGCCGTCCTGCTGGGCTACCGAATGGCCGCGGCATGGCGGAAAAAGGCCCGAGGGCCGCAGCCGGCTCAATGAGCCTCGTCCCAGTTGTCGCCGAAACCGGTATCGACGACCAGCGGCACGTCCAGGCGCGCGGCTCCCGACATCACGCCGCTCACCAGTTCGGCCGTCGCGTCGAGCTCCTTATTCGGCACCTCGAAGATCAGTTCGTCATGGACCTGCAACAGCATCCGGGCCTTGAGCCCGGCCTCCGCCAAGGCATCCGGAATCCGGATCATGGCGCGCTTGATGATGTCCGCCGCGCCCCCTTGAATCGGGGCGTTGATGGCGGCGCGCTCCGCCAGGCCGCGCACATTGGGGTTTTTCTCGTTGATGGAGCGGATATGGCACTTGCGCCCGAACAGCGTCTCGACGAAGCCCTTTTCGCGGGCCTGTTCCTTGGTCCGGTCCATGTAATCGCGGATGCCGGGGTATTTCTCGAAATAGGCGTCGATGTATTCGCCGGCTTCGGAATTGCCGATGCCCAACTGCCGCGCCAGGCCGAAGGCCGAGATGCCGTAGATGATGCCGAAGTTGATGGCTTTCGCCTTGCGCCGGACCATCGGGTCCATGGCGTCCATGGGTACGCCGAAGACCTGGGCCGCGGTCATGGCATGGATGTCCTGGCCGTCGTGGAAGGCTTCCTTAAGCGCATCGATGCCGGCGACGTGGGCAAGGAGTCTCAGTTCGATCTGTGAGTAATCGGCGCTCAGCAGCATCATCCCCTTGTCGGCGACGAAGGCGCGGCGGATCTTGCGGCCTTCCTCGGTGCGGATGGGGATGTTCTGGAGGTTCGGATCGGATGACGCCAGCCGGCCGGTGGAAACGCCGGCCTGGGAATAGGACGTATGGACCCGCCCGGTGGCCGGGTTGATCTGTTCCATCAGGGCGTCCGAATAGGTGCTTTTCAGCTTCGCCAACTGGCGCCAGTCCAGGACCCGGGCCGGCAGGTCGTGGCCGTGGTCGATCAGCGCTTCCAGCACCTCGGCGCCGGTGCCGTAGGCCCCGGTCTTGCCTTTCTTGCCGCCGGGCAGGCCCAGTTCGTCGAACAGCACCTCGCCCAACTGCTTCGGCGAGCCGATATTAAACTCGTGGTCCACCATTCGGTGAATTTCGGCTTCCAGGTCGCCGAGCCGCTTGCCGAAATCTTCGGAAAGCCGTTTCAGCTCCTTGCCGTCGACGCGGATGCCCAGCCGTTCCATATCCCGCAGGATGGGCACCAGGGGGCGTTCCAGGGTCTCATAGACGGTGACCATGCTTTCCTCCACCAGGCGGGACTTGAGAACCCGGTGCAGGCGGCCGGTGATGTCGGCGTCCTCGGCGGCGTAATCCAGCGCCTTGTCCAGCGGCACCAGGTCGAAGGTCACCCTTGCCTTGCCGGTGCCGGTGACGTCGGAATATTTGATCGTGTCCAAGTCGAGGAAAGTCCTGGCCAGTTCGTCCATGCCGTGGCCGTGCAGCCCGCCGTCGAGCACGTAGGACAGCAGCATGGTGTCGTCGACGGGCGAAACCTCGATGTCGTGGCGGGCCAGCACCTTCATGTCGTATTTTATGTTCTGACCGATCTTCAACACCGACGCATCCTCCAATAGCGGTTTCAACAGTTTGATCGCCTTTTTCACCGGCATCTGGTCCGGCGCCTTGCCGCCGTCCAAGCCGCCGCCGTCCAAGTCCCCGGCGCCGGAACCGTCGCCGTCGAGGTCGAGCGCGCCTTGCGCCGCCGGTTGTTTGTGGGCCAGCGGGATGTAGCACGCGCGGCCGGGTTCGATGGACAGCGACACCCCCACCAGCTCGGCCCGCATGGCGTCGAGCGACGTGGTTTCCGTATCGACGGCCAGGACGCCGGCCCGTGTCGCCTCCCCGATCCAGGCTTTCAGCGCACTAACCGTCCGCACCAACTCGTAGCCGGTTTCCTGGACCGCCGGTTTTTCCTCCGCCTCCGGCGCGTCTTCACTATCAGCCCCGCCCCCGAAGCGGGCCGCGGCGGAGGCCAGCAGCGACTTGAAGCCCTGTTCCTTGAGGAACGCCAACAACTCGTCCTCCTTCGGCTCCCTGACGGCGAAGGAACTCAACTCCTCGGTCACCGGCACGTCGTCGCGAAGGGTCGCCAGCCGGCGGGAAATCCTCGCCGCCTCGGCTTCGTTGATGAGGTTTTCGCGCCGTTTCGGCTGTTTGATTTCCCCGGCCCGTTCCAGGAGCGTTTCCAGATCGCCGTATTCGTTGATCAACTGCGCCGCCGTCTTGACGCCGATGCCGGAAATCCCGGGCACGTTGTCGGACGAATCGCCGGCCAGCGCCTGCACCTCGATCACCTTGTCGGGCCCGACGCCGAATTTTTCCATCACCTCGCCGGGGCCGATGATCTTGTCCTTCATCGCGTCCATCATGACCACGCCGGGGCGGACCAACTGCATCAGGTCCTTGTCGCTCGACACGATGGTAACGTCGGCGCCCGCCTCGATGGCCTGGCGGGCATAGGTGGCGATCAGGTCGTCGGCCTCGAAGCCGTCCATGTCGACACTGGCGACGTTCAGGGCCCGGGTGGCGTCGCGCACCAGATCGAACTGCGGGATCAGGTCTTCCGGCGGCGGCGGGCGGTTGGCCTTGTAGTCGGCATAGATATCGTTGCGGAAGGTCTTCCGCGCACGATCGAAGATGACGGCGATATGGTCGGCGTCGGTGTCGTCGACCATTTTCATCAGCATCCGGGTGAAGCCATAGACGGCGTTGACCGGAATGCCGTCCGGCCGGGTCATGGTGGCCTTGATGCCGTAGTAGGCGCGGAAAATGAAGCCCGAGCCGTCGATCAGGAATACGTGTTCCGGCTTTTCGCTCACTTGGTTACCGCCACCCCGGAAAGAATTTTTTTTGCGCCGTGCTTCACATTACCCCCATTGGGGACCGGAGTCGAAGGGCCGCCGGGGGGTACGCCGGGGGGAATTATCTGGCCGTCCGCAAGCCGTCCCGATGTCGTCCCCATGTCGTCCCCATGTCGTCCCCATGTCGTCCGGATGTCGTCAAAATGTCGTCCGGATGTCGTCATTGAGTCGTCTTTTTGGAGGGGTGTTTTCGGCCTAAGGCATTGATTCCAAACAATTCCGGTCCGGAAAAAAGGCGAAAATGTCGTCATTTGTCGTCATTTCCGGTTTCCGGCGCTGGTTTGGCGCTATTTCCATGGCTCCTCCTTGGTTGATCTCGGGATAAAATTCCAAATTAATATACTTGTTTTGTTCTCAAATTACAAGTGCTATTTTCCTATTTTAAGAAACTAACGCCTTTAACGAAAGCGTGCGTTGCCGCCGGAGACCTTCTTGGCGCTTAACGGAAATCAAGGCGGCAAGGCCCTGCTTGCCGACAATGGCTGGAACTTATATACGGGAAGCTCATAAGGGAGACCAAGCCATATGGCCATTGGAAAGATCACCGAGCGCGTCGACGCCATCACCGGCATCGACGGCCACCGCCGCGTCGCGGCGCCGCCGTGCCCGAAAAGCTGCAAGATCGAGCTGACGGCGCGGTGCAATTTCAAGTGTTCGTTCTGCGCCACCGCCGACAAGCTCCGCGACAAGGGCGACATGGACTGGGATTTCTATGTCAGGCTCCTCAAGGACCTGCGCCGGGCCGGGGTCGAGGAAATCGGCGTTTTCTACCTCGGCGAAAGCTTCATCCTCGACTGGCTGCCCGCCGCCATCCAGGCGGCCAAGGACGAGGGCTTTCCCTATGTCTTCATCACCACCAACGGTTCCCTGGCCGATACCGAAAGGGTCACGGCGTGCATGGAAGCCGGGCTCAACAGTATCAAGTTTTCCCTCAACTACGCCGATGAGCGGCAGTTCTCGGACATCGCCGGGGTCAAGGGTTCGATCTACCGCGACATCATCGACAACATCAAAACCACCGTCGCCGCGCGCGACGCCGGCAACCACGACTGCGGCGTCTATGCGTCCTACATCAACTACGACGGCGAACAGGGCGAGCGCATGAAAAAGGTGGTCGCCGAGGTCGAGCCGCTGCTGGATCAGGTCTATTCGCTGCCGCTGTATTCCCAGGCCGACCTGGTCAGCGTCGCCGAGAACGAGCGCGGCTGGGCGATCAAGGGCGGCAACCCGGGGCGGTTCGACAACATGCGCGAGCCGGTGCCGTGCTGGTCGCTGTTCACCGAGGCCCGGGTCACCCACGACGGCCACATGTCGGCGTGCTGCTTCGACCACGACGGCCGTTTCCACATGGGCGACCTGAACGAGATCCCGTTCATGGAGGCCTGGACGTCGGAAAAATTCCAGGAACTGCGCGCCGCCCACCTGTCCGGCGACGTGCGCGAGACGGTGTGCAAGGCGTGCGTGTCTTACGGATGAGGGGTTAGCAGGCTGCTGAAAAAGTGGATTTTCTCCAACAATCCTTCGAGACGCCGTCCGCTGGCCGGCTCCTCAGGATGAGGCTTCGACACGCTCGCTTGCGC
>NZAZ01000107.1 GCA_002686255.1 Rhodospirillaceae bacterium | reverse complement strand
GGCGGGATTTTCACCTTGCCGAATTTCCCGTGCTGTCGCCCAATCTAGGACAGCCTCGACCCGTCCACGCACCCGGCTTGCCGTCTCTGGCTTTATATTCCAGATCGGGTCCAGTGCTTTCATGACAAGCCCCGTATCAACGGCTTGCACGGACAGGTCGCCAAAGAATGGATAGGCATAGGTCTTGAGCGTGTTCCGCCACTGATTGGCGTGTTTCACGTTCCTCCATGCCGCACCGTAAGAACGAATGTAGGCTTCGGCACATTCCCTAAACGTCATAAACTGTACGCCCTCAAGACGCCTAGTTGCCTTTACAGAGTTTCGGTGTTCGATGGGGTCTATGCCTTCGCGGAGCATCTTCCGGTTCGTCTCGGCTTCTAGCCGGGCCTCCGCAAGTGATACCGTGTGTAACGGACCAAGTCCCATTTCGCGGGATTTCTTATTCAGCGTGAACAGGAACACCCAAGACTTTGTGTCGAAACGGCTGACTTGCAGATAAAGGCCGCCACCATCTGCGTAAAGCCCTTGCTTTGTTTCCGTTGCGATTTTTCTAGGTGATAGACGATTGATGCTTCGTGCCATACCCTATCTACTACCCTTGTTCCTACCCCAATTATAATACTGGATTTAGGTAAACGCCAACAAGCACTAAAAAACAGTAGCGCACATGTATCCCTTTCTAGAAAAGGGATACAGTGGACATTGGTGAACGTCTGCGGATGGTCATGGACGGGTAATTGGCGGAGAGAGGGGGATTCGAACCCCCGAAACGGATTGTCTCCGTTTAACGGTTTAGCAAACCGCCGCCTTCAGCCACTCGGCCACCTCTCCGTCAGGCCGGGAAGATTATAGCGTCCAAGGCCGCCCTTCAAGCAGGCCCCGCCCGTCCTCAGCCCGGCTAGGCCCCGTCTTCAGCCCCGTCTTCGACGCCCGGCACCTTCCTTTCGCCGGTGAAGGTCTTGTTGCGGGGCATCGGCGGCACCTCGGCCTCGCCTTCGAGCGGCTGGGCGATGTTGTACGACACGATGCCTTCGGTCAGCAGCTTGAGGTCGGTGACCGAGGTCTTGAAAACGCATTGCGGGTCACCGGCGGCGGCATAGAGGCGCTGGAACCGTTTCAGCGACCGGTCGATCGCCGTCGGCAGCTTGTGGGCGAAGCCCACCGGCGGCACGCGGTCGGTGGTGAACCCGGTGATGCCCCTGACTTCGGCGTCCGACGGCACGCGCACCTCGCCTTCGAGGAAAAACGCCGCCGCCAGGTTGGCCTCCAGGCATTCATGGTCGCCGGCCACCAGGACCAGCACCATGCGCTTGCCGATGGCGTAGACGCGGGACGTGACGATGGCGCCCGGTTCCGTATCCAGGGCCTTGGCGGTTTCAGCGGCGCTTTCCATCGGCGCGTCGAGCTCGACCACGCTGTCGGCGAGGCCGGCGTCCTTGAGCGCTTTCCTGACCTTTTGGACCGGTTCAGAATCGGCGATGGTCATGGCTGTCTCCTTTTGCCCGTCCCCGACATGCCGGGGCGCCTACTGGTTGTAGAACGGCACCTCCATGCCCTTCTTGACCGCCGGGCGTTCCCACAATTCCTCGTGCCACCGCTTGACGTTGGGAAACTCGGCCAAATCCACCTGGTGGCGCCGGAAGCGGTCGACCCAGGGAAAGGTGGCGATATCGGCGACGGAATAATCGCCGCCGGCCAGATAGCGGTTGTCCTGCATCCGCGTGTTCATCACCTTATAGAGCCTTTTGGCCTCTTTATGGTAGCGCTCCTGGCCGTAGGGCACCACTTCGGATGGGTTGAACATGAAATGATGGGCCTGGCCGAACGTCGGCCCGACGCCGCCCATCTGCCACATCAGCCACTGCAGCGTCACCATGCGCTTTTTGAAGTCCTTGGGGTACAGCTCGCTTTCCGTCTTTTCCGCCAGATAGATCAGGATCGCCCCGGTCTCGAACATCGGGAACGGCTCGCCGCCGGGACCGCCGGAATCGACGATACCGGGGATCATGTTGTTGGGGCTGATGGCCATGAATTCCGGCGTGTGCTGTTCGCCCTTGGTGATGTTGATTTGGTGGACGTTGTAGTCCAGTCCCAGTTCCTCGAGCATGATGGAAACCTTGCGGCCGTTGGGCGTCGCCCAGGTGTAGAGATCGATCATTTCCCCTCTCAAGTATCGAAAATCGGCGGCCAGCATAGACTCTTGCCCGCGCCGGCGAAAGCGTGATCCAGGCGGCGCTTTCCTGGCCTCGGCCCGAAATAGCTCTGTCAGAGTGATTCAATCTGGGTGGAAAATGCCCTAGCGCACGTAACTGGCCCCGTTGACGTCCACCGTCGTGCCGGTGGCGTGGGGCGCCAGGCCGGAAGCCAGAAAACAGACCACGTTGGCGACGTCTTCGGGCGGCGCCAGTTGGCCCATGGGGATTTCGGCGGTAACCCGGGCGCGCGCTTTCGCGTCGGTCAACGCGGCGTCGGCCATGTCAGTATCGACGTAGCCGGGCGCCACCGCATAGGCGAGCACGCCGTCGGCGGCCCATTGGCGGGCGATGGTGCGGGTCAGCGCCACGACGCCGCCCTTTGACGCCGCGTAGGCCATGTAATTCGGGCCGTCGCCGCGAAAGGCGGCGCGGCTGGCGATGTTGACGATGATGCCGCCGCCCTGGTCCTTGAAGGCGCCGATCGCCGCCCGGCACAGGTCGCCGACGGCGGTCAGGTTGACCCGCAACGTCCGTTCCCAGGCTTCGGCCCAGGCGCCGTCATCGCCGTCCACCGCCGCCGCCTCGTAGACGCCGGCGTTGTTGACCAGCACGTCGATGCGCCCGTGCCATTCCAGCGCCTGCTCCCACAGCGCCCGCCCCGCCCCCGCTTCGGCCAGGTCGGCCCGGACAAGATGTCCCCTGCCCTCGCCCAAACCGGCCGCCACGGCCTCGGCGGCTTTACGGTTTTCGGCGAAATGCACGATAACGCCGGCGCCGGCGCCGCCGAGGGCCGAGGCGCAGGCGGCGCCGATGCCCCGGGAGGCCCCGGTAACGAGGACGGTTTTACCCGACAGATCGATCATGGCGGCGGTTTCCCCATTTTCCACGGCCGGAAACCCACTTTACGGGATCGGCGGCGGCGCTTCCAGCGGCGGCCCAAACTCCGAGCCCTCCCTGACCCCGCCTAGAATTGGCGCTTCATGCGGGCGTCCAGCGACATCGGCCCGCCGCCACGGACCGCGACCGCCAACGCCACAAGCCCCCAAAACAGCGGATATTCGAAACCGCCCTTGATCCACAGGAAACCGTTGGCCCCGTGTACGTAAAAGGCGGATACCGCCATGAAGCCGACCACCAGCACCGCGATCGGCCGGGTGAACAGCCCCAGCGCCAGCATGACGCCGCCGACGAGCTCCAACAGCGCGATGTAGAGCGCCAGCGGATAGGCCGGCTCGAGGCCGATCTGGGCCATGAACTTGGCCGTTCCCTCCAGGCCGCCGCCGATCAGCTTCATCCAGCCATGGGGCACCAGCATCAGCCCCACCGTCACCCGCACCAAAGGCCAGGTATAAGGCGTCAGTTTTTCGTAAATCGCGCCCAGGGCCGGGAAGTAGAGTTCCGGCCCGCCGGTTTCGCTTTCCGTCATATCCATTGCCTCCTAGTTTGCCGGCCTCACGCCGGCCGGCTTGACAGCCTGTCCTTGATTAGTCCGAAAAACCTGTCGCCGCCTGCGTCGCTTTGATAATGCCAGCCCAGATGCCGGCCGCAGCCCCGGCACAGGGCGAAACACCAAAGATAGCCCGGAAACCAGGTGTGATCGCCGGTCGGATCGCCCTCGGCCGATGCCCCGGGAGCGTCGGAAAAGCAGACCAAGAGGAAAGTATAGCCGGCCGGGTTGGTGAATACCCGTTCCGGCCCGCCCATCAGGATTTTCCACCGCCCCCGCGTCACCAGATACCCGCAGCCGGCGCAATAAAGCGCATCGTCGGTCTTTTCCTCGGTGTCGGCCGGGGTCTCATCTTTGGGCGTAATCTGCAGCATCGGCCCGTCGTCGCCTCTTGTAGGTCCCTGTCCGGGCTTGCGCCCGTCCTCGCCTCTTGTAGTGTCGGCTTATTTGTAGTAATTCAGACCCGATCTGACAGTTACCGATTTTGACGCGGCGTCTGTCAGATCAAGTCGGAACTACTTCAGCTTATTGTCGGACTGGGGCGGGGGTCAAGGCAAGGGGACGGCGGGAACGGTCCTCACCCCTTAAGCTTCTTCCTCAGCAGTTCGTTGACCATCTTCGGGTTGGCCTTGCCGCCGGTCGCCTGCATTACCTGGCCGACGAACCAGCCGAGGGTCTTTTCCTTGCCGTCGCGTACATCCCGCGCCTGGTCCGGGTTGTCGGCGATGACCCGATCGACGGCGGCCTCTATTTCGCCGCTATCGGTGATCTGCTCCAGGCCCTTTTCCTCGACGATGTCGGCGGCATCCTTGCCGGTGGCGAACATCTCGTTGAACACGTCCTTGGCCATGCGGCCCGAGATGGTGCCGTCCTCGACAAGGTCGAGAAGCTCGCCCAGGGATTCCGGCGGAACCGGGCTCTCGGCGATCGGCAGGCCGGCCTTGTTCAGGGCCCCGAAAAGGTTGCCGGTGACCCAGTTGACGGCCTGCTTGGGGTCGCGTCCGTTGGCGACTTCCTCGAAATAGACGGCGGTTTCGATATCGGCCACCAGAACCCCCGCGTCATAGGCGGAAAGCCCGAAATCGGCCATGTAGCGTTCTTTAATCTCGTCCGGCAGTTCCGGCAGGCTGTGGCCGATGTGGTCGACCAGGTCCTGGCTCAGCACCAACGGCAGCAGGTCCGGGTCGGGGAAATAGCGGTAATCGTGGGCGAATTCCTTGGCCCGCATGGGCCGGGTTTCGCCCTTGGTGGAATCGAACAGGCGCGTTTCCTGGATCACGTCGCCGCCGGACTCGTACGCCTCGACCTGGCGTTCGGCCTCGTGCTCGATGGCCTGCATGACGAAACGCACCGAATTCAGGTTCTTGATCTCGGTGCGGGTGCGCATGTCCTCGCCCGGGTGGCGGACGGAAACGTTGACGTCGGCGCGCATGGAGCCTTCATCCATGTTGCCGTCGCAGGTGCCCAGGTAGCGCAGGATCGTGCGCAGCTTGCGCAGGTAAAGCCCGGCTTCCTCTGGCGAGCGCAGGTCGGGTTTGGAGACGATCTCCATCAGCGCGACGCCGGAGCGGTTGAGGTCGATGAACGAGCGCTTCGGGTCCTGGTCGTGCAGGGACTTGCCGGCGTCCTGTTCCATGTGCAGGCGCTCGATGCCGATTTCCCGGGTTTCGCCATCGGGCATGTCCAGGATCACCGTGCCTTCGCCGACGATGGGCTCGGCGTACTGGGAGATTTGGTAGCCCTGCGGCAGGTCGGCGTAGAAGTAGTTCTTGCGCTCGAAAACCGAATGCAGGTTGATCTTCGCCTTCAGCCCGAGGCCGGTCTTGACCGCCTGTTCGACGCAATGCTCGTTGATAACCGGAAGCATCCCCGGCATCGCCGCGTCGACCAGCGACACCTGGGTGTTGGGCCCGGCGCCGAAGGCCGTGGCGGCGCCGGAAAACAGCTTGGCCAAGGAAACGATCTGGGCGTGGATCTCGATCCCGATCACCACCTCCCAATCGCCGGTTTCGCCCTCGATGAGGTAGGTCATTGGCCGTGGCTCCGTTTTCTTTTGCTCCTCATCCTGAGGAACCCGCGTCAGCGGGTGTCTCGAAGGATGAAACGTCTTTCGTCTTACGGCGTCTTGCCAACCGCCTCAATGCCTCAAAATTCCCGTCGATTAACGCCTCTTTCTTAGCCCGGCTCCACCCCTTGAGTTGGCGTTCAGCGGCGATAGCGTCGGCAATTATCTCGAACCCCTGATGATAGACGAGGCTTACAGGCCGCCGTGATTTTGTGTATCCGCCAAATATACCGGCATTGTGCTCGGCAATCCTTTTCTCCAGGCTTCCCCGTGTCGTTCCGACGTAATAGCGAGCATCGGCGCAACGAACGATATAGACGTATGCGGTCACGACCTTTCAATTCCTTTTTCTTGCCTTGTTTTAGAGCAATTCCAGCCGGTCAATCGATTAATGAATTAGAGTTATTCAAATCTCCCAAATCTGGACATCCTTCGACACGCCGCTTCGCGGCTGCTCAGGATGAGGAAAGAAGCCCCGGCCGGGCGTCGAACCCGGCCGCTTCTTCAAGGGCCCGGGCCGAGCGGAATAGCGTCATCTCGTCGAACGGCTTGGCGATCAGGTGCAGGCCCAGCGGCAGGCCGTCCCCGTCGAGCCCCGCCGGCACCGAAATCGCCGGCAGCCCGGCCATGGACGCGGGCACGGTGAAGACGTCGTTGAGGTACATGGCCACCGGGTCGTCCATCTTCTCGCCGATGGCAAAGGCGGCCGAAGGCGCCGTCGGCGTCAGCAGCACGTCCACTTGCTCGAAGGCCTCGGTAAAATCCTTGGCGATCAGGGTGCGGACCTTCTGCGCTTGGCGGTAATAGGCGTCGTAGTAACCGGCCGACAGCACGTAGGTGCCGATCAGCACCCGGCGGCGGACCTCGTCGCCGAAGCCTTGCGCCCTAGTCGCCTCGTACATGTCGTCGAGCGATTTACCCTCGACGCGGAGCCCGTAGCGCACCCCGTCGTAGCGGGCCAGATTGGAAGACGCCTCGGCCGGGGCGACGATGTAATAGGCCGGCAGCGCGTATTTGGTATGCGGCAGGGAAACGTCGATGCATTCCGCGCCTTGGCCCTTCAGCCAGTCCATGCCCTGTTGCCACAGCGCCTCGATCTCCCCCGGCATGCCGGCCAACGTATATTCCTTCGGAATCCCCACCTTCATTCCCTTGACACCTTCCTTAAGCCCGGCGGAGAAATCGGGAACGTCCATCGGCGCCGAGGTCGAGTCCTTGGCATCGTGGCCAGCCATGGCGCCCAACATGATGGCGGCGTCCTCGACGCTGCGGGCCAGCGGCCCGGCCTGATCCAGCGACGAGGCGAAGGCGACGATGCCCCAGCGCGAACAGCGGCCGTAGGTAGGCTTCATGCCGACGATGCCCGTGAACGACGCCGGCTGGCGGATCGAACCCCCGGTATCGGTGCCGATGGCGCCGGGGCATAGGCCGCCCGCCACCGCCGCCGCCGAGCCGCCGCTGGAACCGCCCGGCACCAGGTCCTTGCCGCCGGGGCCCTTCCACGGGTTCTTCACCGGCCCGTAATAAGACGTGACGTTGGCGGACCCCATGGCGAATTCGTCCAAATTGGTCTTGCCCAGCATTACCGCGCCGGAATCCCGTAAGTTTGCGCTGACGGTGGATTCGTAAGCAGGCGTGAAGCCGTCGAGGATGTGCGAGCCGGCGGTGGTCAGCACGCCCTCGGTGCAGAACAGATCCTTGATGGCGATGGGAATGCCGTCCATGGGGCCGGCTGCCTTGCCGCCGGCGCGCCGGGCGTCCGACGCCTTGGCCCGGTCCAGGGCGATGTCCGGCGTCTCGGTGATAAACGCGTTGAGATCGCGCCCCCCTTCGAGCGCCTCGATACAGGCCCGGGTCAGCTCCTCGGCCGTGAAGTCGCCGGCTTCAAGCCCCTTGCCGGCGCCGGCGATGGAAAGTTCGGAAAGCGCGGTCATTCGACCACCTTCGGCACCGTAAAGAAGCCGCCCCCGTCCTCACCCCCGTCCCCGCCGCCGGGGCCGGGCTCGTGGTCGGTAGCGTTGGCCAGCACGTCCTGGGCGCGGTCGCCGTCGGTAATCTCGTCGTCGCGCCGGGGCCAGTCCATGTCGACGACCGACGTCATCGGCTCGACACCCTTGGTATCGACCTCGTTCAACTGCTCGACCCAGCCGATGATGTTGGAAAGCTCGCCGGCCAAGCCGTCCAGCGCCTCGGCGGGCACCCGGATGCGGGCAAGGAAGGCGATTTTCCTGACGGTATCTTTGTCCAAGGACATCGGGGCTCCGGAATTACGGATGAAGGCGAAAAAAAACAGAGGCCGGAGGGAGAAAAAGGGTTTCAAGCCCCGGCCTGGGCGCCGACGTTAGCCCGCCGTTCCCTTGGATTCAAGGCGTCCGGCTTCAAGCCGCGAAGGCATGTCCGCCCGCCCTCAGGGAGTGTCCTTGATCAGGTCCGTCCAGGCGGATTTGTTCCACGCCGAAAGGGCGATCCTGACGGCGGCGACCAGCGCCTGGGGCACGGTCTTGGCGGGGATTTTTTTCGTTGCCGGGGTCTGCCCGAATTTCTCGATCGAGACGCTGTCGAAGATGACGCGGTTCTTGTCCTTGTCGTAAAGGAGGGTGGTGGAAAAGATGTCATCGTAACCGCCCTCGATATCCAAAACGTCGATGCTGATCTGAAATATCCGCTTGGTCCCCAATTGATAGGGCGCCTCGGTGATGAACATGGGCGTGCGGAACTTGACCTTGCGTTTGCCGTCCAGGCAGTCCCAAAAGACATCGTAATCGGCGATCTCGAAGACCTGTCCCTCGACCTGGCTTTTGCCCTCGAACCGGATGCGGTATTGGCAGGCGACCCCGCCCTTCACCAACGCCTTGCCTTCAAGGTCACTATCCAGCGTGCCGTCGATCAACGGCAGAAGCACCTGGTCGTAAACGAAGCCCAGGTCCTTGCCGCCTTTGCGCACCGCCACCCAGGCGCCGGCGGCCCGGGCCACCACGTTAATGCGCTTGCCGGCCTTGAAGCTGCCGATCCTCTTGGATTTCGTCTTCGGCCGGGCGCGGATGTTGACGTCCTTCAGCACCAGGTATTGGCCCTGGTGCGGCTTCACCTTGACGCCCATAAAGATCATCGGCTTCGGCGGCGTTTTTTTCTCCGCCGCCAGGGCGGGGCCGGCGGCGAGCGCCATCAGCAAAACCGCCGCCGCAACCGGGCGGAAGGTCCCACCGCCGTTTGCATTCCTTGGCAAGGCCAATTGCCGGAAGCCGCCCTTTGCCTCAACCATTGAGAGCCCCCCGAGCCCAGGAATAAGGTATAACAGAGGCTTAAGGTATGATAGCCAACGTCGGGCCATGCCTCCACTGTCTTTTTTTTCGGGGGCTTTTTTTGACCCTTTCAAGGAGCGCTTCGTGGCGATAACGGCCGTCGATCGGATCAGAGACACACTCAAACCGGGACAACGCCTGTTGGGGCTCGATATCGGCTCCAAGACCATCGGCCTGGCGCTGTCGGACGTCACGTTGACGGTGGCGAGCCCGGCGGAAACCATCAACCGCGGCAAGTTCGCCGCCGACGCGGGGCGCCTCGCCGGCATCATCGCCGAGGAAAACGTCGGTGGCCTGGTCCTCGGGCTGCCGGTGCAGATGGACGGCGCCGAAGGCCGGCGCTGCCAATCGGTGCGCCAGTTCGCCGACAACCTTCTCGAACACATCGATCTGCCCATCGCCTTTTGGGACGAGCGGCTGTCGACGGCCGCCGTCGAGCGGGTGCTGATCGACGAGGCCGACATGACCCGCAAGCGCCGCGCCGAGGTGATCGACAAGATGGCCGCCGCCTACATTCTGCAAGGGGCGCTGGACGCGATGCCGTGATCGGCGTCCTGTCCGCCCTGGCCCCGGTGTTCGGGCTGATCGTCGTCGGCTACCTGCTCAAGTCCCGTCGCATCTTCACCGACGATTTCTGGGACCCGGCCGAGCGGTTGACCTTCTGCTTCCTGTTCCCGGCGCTTCTGATAACGCCCATCGGCGGCGCGGTGACGCTGCCGCTGGCGGTGGTTTTGGCGGAGTGAGGATCTAAGTTGCCCGGGGCGCCAGCAGGATGACGGCGGCGCCGGTGAGGCAAATTACGGCGCCGATAGTGTCCCAGCGGTCGGGGCGGATGCCCTCCGCCGCCCACAGCCAGACCAGCGACGCGGCAATGTAGACGCCGCCATAGGCGGCAAAGGCGCGGCCGGCGTAAAGGGCGTCGATCTTGGTCAGCAGGTAGGCGAAAATGAATAGCGCCGCCAGGCCGGGAACCAGCCAAAGGGCGCTCTTGCCGAGCCGCAGCCAGGCCCAGAAGGCGAAGCACCCGGCGATTTCGGCGGCCGCGGCGCCAGCGTAGATAATGAACGATTTCATGGCCTCATCACTAAACCTCGTATCCAAGAAGCTTCAGCAACTCGCCGCATTCGCGGTTGAAGGACCGTTTTTCCGCCGCCTTGAAGGTGTGTTTCCAGTCGCCGGGGTCGACGTCCAATTGGGCCGCCTCCCAGGCGGCTTCGGCGGCGTCCTTGATGACCGCCTCGCCGTCGTCGACGCCGAGGAATTTCAACAACGGCCCAAGCGCCGGCACCGCCTCGCCCTGGGCGTTTTCGGCGCGGAAATGAAAGCACCGCCCCGGGTGGTCGCGCTCGAACCGCCGGGCGGCGGTAATGCTTTTTCTCCAGTTGCCGGCGAAGGTCTTGGCGAAATCGCCGAATTTTGGATAAAGCTCGCGGAACTTGCCGCGGCTGAGGCCTGAATTGAATTCCCAGGCCGATACCGCTTCGTCGCGGCCGTCGCGGTAAACGTGAACGATTTTCAGATTCGGCACGACGCGGGTGAGTAAATCCAGCGACACCACGTGTTCGGGCGTCTTTTCGGCGATCACCCTGACGTCGGCGCCGTCGGTCCAGCGGTCCAGCGCCAGCCCGATGGCCGTCGTCATCATGTAGTCCACGTCCTCGAACGTGAAACCCGCCGCGTTGCCCGGAAGGCCGGCCTTTTGCAGCCGGTTGCCGACGGTCTTGGCTTCGGCGTTGTAATCGTCGAAAACCTTGGCCAGCATCGGAAACAGGATGTCGGTGAAGTGCCCCTCGCCCTTGCAGCAGATTTCCGGATGCGCGTCCAGGCACTGCTGGACCCAGGCCGTTCCCCACCGGGTCGCGCCGGCGATGAAGACGATTTCCCTGTCGAACAACCGGGCCAGGCGTTCGTGGTTTTTTAGGTATTCCTCCATGGTTGGGGGGCATCTTCCCGCACACGTGCTTGCGCCGCAACCTGTCAATCCATATAGTGCGCGCCGAGTTCAGGAGGTGGTGTACGCCTATGGCCAAAGGCGGTAAGGACAACGTCCATTTTCCTCATCGGCATCTGCTCGGCATTGAAGGTCTCTCGCCGGAAGAAATATCGATTTTACTGGACCGTTCCGAAACCTACGTCGACCAAAACCGCCGCGCCGACAAGACCACGCCTCTTCTTCACGGCCGCACCATCATCAATCTCTTCTTCGAGGATTCGACCCGCACCCGGACGTCGTTCGAACTCGCCGGCAAGCGCCTCGGCGGCGACCTCATCAACATGTCGGTGGCCACCAGCTCGGTGAAAAAGGGCGAGACCCTCATCGACACGGCGATGACGCTGAACGCCATGCACCCGGACGTGCTGGTGGTCCGCCATCCCCATTCCGGGGCCGTCAAGCTGCTGTCGGAAAAGGTCAACTGCGCCGTCATCAACGGCGGCGACGGCAGCCACGAACACCCGACCCAGGCGTTGCTGGACGCGCTCACCATCCGGCGCCGCCGCGGCGGCCTCAGCGGCCTTCGGGTCGCCATCTGCGGCGATATTCTGCATTCCCGCGTCGCGCGCTCGAATATTCACCTTCTCAATACCATGGGCGCGCGGGTCCGCCTGATCGCGCCCAAGACCCTGTTGCCGCCCGAGGTCGAGCGCTTAGGGGTAGAGGTCTTCCACGACATGAACGAAGGCGTCAAAGACTGCGACATCGTCATGATGTTGCGCCTTCAGCGCGAACGCATGAACGGCAACTTCCTGCCCAGCGTCCGCGAATACTTCCACTTTTTCGGCCTCGATTACGAAAAGCTTGGCCACGCCAAGGAAGACGCCTTGATCATGCACCCCGGCCCGATGAACCGGGGCGTCGAGATCGACACCGATGTCGCCGACGATGTCGGGCGCAGCGTCATCCGCGAACAAGTCGAGATGGGCGTCGCCGTGCGCATGGCGGTGCTGGAACTTCTCGCCCTGGGTTCCGGCGGGGGTTCCAGCGAGGGGGATGGCTGATGGCGGCGAACAACGATAATTCATCGGCTAAGGTTGCCTATATCAATGCCCGCCTGCTCGACCCGGCGACCGGATTGGACACCAAGGGCGGGCTGCTGAGCGAGGGCGAAATCATCGCCGACGTCGGTCCCGGCCTGGCCACCAAAAAAG
>NZAZ01000106.1 GCA_002686255.1 Rhodospirillaceae bacterium | reverse complement strand
TTCCAAAACCAGCCCCATTCATGAAAACCTGCGTCTGGCCGGCGACGACGGTAAGCGGGACCGGCGGATGGACGTTCTCAATCCCTATACCGGCGACGTCGCCGGCACCGTCGCCATGGCGACGGTTGACGACGTGCGCCGGGCCTTCGAGACGGCGGCCGCCTACCGGTCCACCCTCAGCCGCTCGGACCGGTCCGATATCCTCCGCGCCGCCAGCGACGCCATTGCTTCCCGGCGGGACGAGATTTCGGACCTCATCACCCTGGAAAGCGGGCTTTCGAAAAAGGATTCGTTTTATGAAACCGGGCGCTCCGTCGATGTCTTCCGGCTCGCGTCGCAGGTCTGCATCCTCGACGACGGAGAAATCTTTTCCTGCGACACCACGCCCCAGGGCCAGAAGCGGAAGATCTATACCCTGCGCGAACCGGTAAGGGCCGTCAGCGCCATCACGCCGTTCAACCACCCGCTGAACCAAGCCGCCCACAAGGTGGCGCCGTCGGTGGCGTCGAACAACTGCATGGTTCTGAAACCGACGGAGAAAACGCCGCTAACCGCGTTGTTGCTGGCCGATATCCTGTATGACGCCGGATTGCCCCGGGAAATGCTTCAGGTGGTGACCGGCGACCCGCGGGAGATCGGCGACGAATTGATCACCAACCCCCAGGCCGAGGTCGTCACCTTCACCGGCGGCGTCGAGGTCGGCAAGATGATCGCCGGGAAAGCCGGCTACAAGCGCACGGTCCTTGAACTGGGCGGCAATGATCCGCTGATCGTCATGGACGACGTTGATTTGGACCGCGCCGCCACCTTGGCAACCATTGGGTCCTGCAAGAATTCGGGCCAGCGGTGCACGGCGGTCAAGCGGATCTTGGTCCATGAGGCCGTGGCCGACGACTTCGCCGCCCTGGTGGTGGAAAAGGCGGGGGCGCTCAAGGTCGGCGACCCCATGGACCCGGAAACGGACATCGGCACCGTCATCGACGAGGACGCCGCCATATTGTTCGAGAACCGCGTCAATGACGCCGTCGAAAAGGGCGCCAGGCTTCTCCTGGGCGGACAGCGCCAGGGGGCGGTTTTCCCGCCGACGGTGCTCGACTTCGTGCCCGAGGATTGCGAACTGGTGGTGCGGGAAACCTTTGGCCCCATCGCCCCGATCATCCGCTTCAAGGACGTGGACGACGCCATCCGGATCGCCAACTCGACCGCCTTCGGTTTGTCGTCCGGCGTCTGCGCCGACAAGCTGGAGACCATCACCCGCTTCATCAGCGAACTCAAGGTCGGGTCGGTCAACATCTGGGAAGTGCCGGGGTACAGGATCGAGATGTCGCCCTTCGGCGGCATCAAGGATTCCGGCCTCGGCGAAAAGGAAGGGGTGCTCGAGGCGATGAAGGGGCTGACCAACGTCAAGACCTACTCGCTCCCCTGGCCCGTTTAATCCCAGTCTGCGCCCACCCATAGACCGCATCCAATGACCACGTCTTTCTCATTCGCGACCAAGGCCGCGACGCTCGAACGGCTGACCCCGCACATCACCCAGGGTCGGCTTTGCGACCAGATGATCGTGCGCGCCCCGGCCTGGACGGCCGACCGCGCCGCGATCCTCGACGAGATCGCCGGCCGCTTCGGCAAGGTGTCGCTGGTGGTGCGCTCCAGCGCCGCTACCGAGGACGGCTGGGACAACTCGCTCGCCGGCGCGCATCTGAGTGTCGTCGACGTGGCGCCGTTGGCGCCGGAGATCGCCGACGCCATCGACCGGGTGTTCGCCAGCTATCGCCAAACCTCGTCCAACGACGAGGTGCTCGTGCAGCCGATCGTGCGCAACGTGTTGCTGTCCGGTGTCGTGCTCACCAGGGATCTTGACACCGGCGGTCCCTATTACGTCATCAACTATGACGACCTGACCGGTCGCACGGACACGGTCACCGGAGGCGGCGAAAGCAAAACTGTTCTCGTCCATAGAACGCGGCCCGAGGCGCTTAGATCGTCCCGGCTTAGAAAATTGATCGACTGCGTCATCGAATTGGAAACCATTACCGGCACCGGAAATTTGGATGTCGAGTTCTGCATCGATGAGGCCGAAGACGTATACATCCTTCAGGTTCGGCCCTTGGCGGCGCAGCAAAAATGGATATCGCTTTCCGACCAAGCCGTTGACGCCGCCATTGATCACATCCGCAAGGAGATTACCCAGGCCGTTGAACCGGCGGCGGATCTGTCGGGCCGCACCACGATCCTGGGGGAAATGACCGACTGGAACCCGGCCGAGATGATCGGCACGACGCCCCATCCGTTGGCGTTGTCTCTCTATAAGTCGTTGATCACGGATCGTGTCTGGGCGGAAGCCCGGGCGCTCATGGGATACCGATCCGTCAGTGACCCCTTGCTGGTCGATTTTTACGGCCGCCCTTATATCGACATTCGCCGAAGCCTTAACTCGTTCCTGCCCGCAAACATTGACGAGGGCATCGCTCAGCGCTTGATCGACCATCAACTCTCTTGCCTCGCCGAAAATCCGGAACTCCATGACAAGGTGGAGTTCGACATCGCCGTCACGTGTAAGGATTTTTCTTTCGATCAGGCTCGTGGCCGCTTGACGGACGCGGGGCTTAATGGAGAAGAAATTGAGGAACTGAGCGCCGCACTTGGGGGCTTGACCGGAGACCTTCTTGAAGCTGGTGATGGCGGCATTTCCGTTTTGACCGAAAAAACCGACAGGTTGCTCAAGGCGCGGCCGGAAATTGACGGGCTTCCCCCACTCGAACGGGTGCATCGATTGCTAAACGATTGCCGTTCTTTGGGGACATTGCCGTTTTCCCAATTGGCACGTCATGGATTTATCGGAATCCTGTTTTTGAAGTCCCTCGTCCGACGCGGCGTTTTCGGCCAGGACGACATGGACAATTTTATGTATGCCATTCACACCGTGGCCACGGAACTGGTCCATGATATGCACCGAGTGGTCACAGGAGACATGCCCGAACGGGACTTTTTGACTCGTTACGGTCACCTGCGGCCAGGCACATACGACATCCTGTCGTGGCGCTATGACGAACGCCCGGACCTGTTCCTGGGCCATACGGGGCGGGAACTTTCCCCGTCTGGAGAAAACTTTGCCCTGTCCGGCGGTCAGAAAACCGAGATCGAAACCTTGCTGGCGGAACAAGGGTATTCCCTCACGGCAGAACAGTTGCTGTCCTATATCACCCATGCCGTGAAAGCCCGCGAACAGGCGAAATTTGCTTTCAGCCGCACCCTCAGCGATGCGTTGAAGGCGCTTGGGGAATGGGGCGAAGAAACCGGGTTTTCACGCGACGATCTTTCGTACCTGCCGATCGAAACGATCTCCGCCGATAAGGATTTGGGAAGTCTTAGGGAGCGGGTGGAAAAAGAGCGCGAAGGCTTCACCCTGACCCGCGCCATCCGCCTTCCGCACCTGATCACGGAACCTTCGGATATCGATATCGTGCGCATGCCCCTGGGCCATCCGACCTTCATTACCGGCAAGTCCGTGACCGCCCCGGCCCGGCCCTTGTCGGCCGGCGATGTGCCGGACATTGATGGGAGTATCGTGCTGATCGAAAGTGCCGATCCCGGTTTCGATTGGATCTTCTCCTATGATATCCGGGGCCTGATTACGATGTACGGCGGCGCTAACTCCCACATGGCGATCCGCTGCGCCGAGTTCGGCCTGCCCGCGGCCATCGGCTGCGGCGAACGCCTTTTCGAGACCTTGGCCAAGGCGCCCGTGGTCGAGTTGAATTGCGCGGCCAGAAAAGTGAGCGGCCATTGACGCGGGTGGCACTGTCCATGCGGGTGACGGAGGCGACGGGATATAAGGAAGCCCGCGACAGCATCAGCCATGACTGGCTGAGGCGCCTCGGCGAATGGGGCATGACGCCGCTTTTGGTTCCCAACCTGGGCAACAAGGCGCCGACGGCGCTCGATGATCTTAAGGCGGATGTCCTGGTGCTCACCGGTGGCGACGATCTGGGCGAAACCCCCGAGCGTGACGAGACCGAAGCCCTGCTGCTCGACCACGCGCTTTCATTGGAAATGCCCGTTTTCGGTGTCTGCCGGGGCCTGCAACTAATCAACGCCCATTTCGGCGGCCGCCTGACCCCCGTTGAGGGGCACGCGGCGACCCTTCACGAAGTTTCCATAGAAGGAAAGCTTGAGGAGTTTTATGGCCCCAAGGCCAAGGTTAACTCTTTCCATGAATTGGGGATTGCCCCGGAAGGACTCGGTGAATCCTTGATCGCCGACGCCCTGGATGAATCCGGGCTTGTGGAGGCGGCCCATCACCAAACCCTGCCCATCGCAGCCGTCATGTGGCACCCCGAAAGGAAAGAGGCCCTAGAGGGCGATCGCTTGTTGATGGTCCGCCTTGGAAATGAAGGGGCGTTCTGGAAATGAAGGCCCTCATTCTGGCCGCCGGACGCGGAAGCCGCCTGCATCCCTATACCGCGGATTGCCCCAAGTGCCTTACCGAACTGGGCGGAATGACGATGCTGGCCCGCCAGCTGGCAACCCTCGGAGCCGCCGGGATCAACGACATCATTATCGTTTCCGGCTACCGGGGCGAGATGCTGGATGTTCCGGGAACGCACCGCATTGAAAACACCCGCTGGGAAACCACCAACATGGTCGAAAGCCTGTTCGCCGCCGAAGATGAGTTCGGCGACGACCTGATCGTCGCCTACGGCGATATCGTTTACGAACCCCGGGTATTGAACGCCTTGTTGCAAAGTCCGCATGAGATATCGGTGCTGGTGGACCGCCAATGGCGGGCCTATTGGGAAACCCGCTTCGACGATCCGCTGAGTGACGCCGAAAGTCTTCGCATGGACTCCGAGGGCCGCATCACCGATATCGGCAACCCGGTCGACGACATCGATGACGTCGAGGCCCAATACATGGGCCTTTTGCGTTTCCGCCAAAACGGCACCAAGGCCTTGAAAGAAGCCCGGGCGGGCCTTGGCCGGACCGAGCGGCCGTGGATGGAGGAACGGCCCGTCGAGAACGCCTTTATGACCGATCTGCTGATGGAACTGATCCTCGCCGGTGAAGCGGTTCACGCCGTGCCCGTGGACGGCGGCTGGCTGGAGATCGACACCGTCGGAGACTACGAGAAGATCACGTCGATGTTCGCCGACGGCACGGTCACCCAATTCTTCGACCCCCGTGCGGGGGTCAAGGCGGCATGAGCCCCAAACACCCTAACGTCCTGTTCCTGACCGTCGACGCGCTGCGCCCCGACAGAATGAGCCTGTTGGGTTACGACCGGCCGACGACACCGACGTTGGACAAAATGGCGGAAAACGCCCTTGTCTGCGAAGAAGCGGTTTCGCCCGCCGCTTTTACGCACATCTGCTTGCCCGCGATGATGACCTCAAGCCGCCCGCTTTCCTACGGCGGGTATGACACCGGTCCCCTTCGGCGGCCGCCGACGGTGTTCGAGGCCTTTCATGCCGCCGGCTACGAAACGACGGCGTACTGCACGACCCATTGGGTCGGCCGCTTTCAGGGCTACGACCAGGGGATCGACAACGAGCGCATGATGTATGGGCTGAACACCCTGCCGGGCCTGGCCATGGCTCTTTACCGCAGCACGCTTTCGGCATGGCATCGGGGAGAAGTAAGCGATGAGGAGGTGGTTCATAAGGGTAACGAAATCCTGGGCTGGCTGTTTAAGAGCATCGAAATTTATGCGGCCGAAAGAATGGCCATGGACGCCGCCGACCGGCGCGATTTTTCGCACGCACGGTTTGTCCGGGACGGATACGATTTCGCCAAAGTCGCCGACCTGGCTTCCCGGCACCGCAAGGAGTTCGAGCGTGACCCCCTTGCCTATCTGAAGCGGCATTTTTATTACGTGCCACAGGCGCATCAATGGATCGGACAGGAATGGCGTTCCTATAGACACCCGGGAAAGCTGTTCAGCCACGCCTTCGAGATGCTGACCAACAAGATCATCGGCATGTTCGATTCACGTCTGGCCCGGCTTAGGGACCACCGGTACAAACGGTATGTGGACGGCGCCGAACTGGCCGACAGGATCATCCAATCCATCGAGACATGGGATGGCGAAAAGCCCTTCTTTATTTGGTCGCATTTTTTCGACACCCACGTGCCCTATTGTGCGGGTCCCAGGAAGGAGTGGTACCGCAAAACCCCCGATTATCTTTCCGAGCTTGGCTACGACCCCGGAATCGATGTTTCCACCGCCATCAACCCCAGGCCCCAGACGGAAACGGAATGGCAGACCTGGTCGGCGCTTTACGATGCAGCGGTGCGCTTCACGGACGAGCAAGTCGGACGTATCGTCGACGCTCTGGAACGCCGTGGCATTGCCGAAAATACAATCGTCGCCATCACCAGCGATCACGGAGAAGAACTGGGCGAACATGGTGACATTAGCCATCATTTCCGGCTTTACAGCCACAATGTCCGGATCCCTGCTTTCCTGTGGCGCAAGGGCATGAAGGGGCAACGAATCGATTCCTTGGCCAACCTGATCGATTTCGTGCCCACTCTGGCGACCCTTTCCGAGGTTCCTCTGGCTGACGGTTGGGAGGGGATTCCCCTTACGGATCCACAAATCAGAAAGCGGGACACCGCAGTTCTGGAAACACTACACGGCGGAAATTGTCTGTTCGACAAGCGCCCCATTTACATGTCGGTCAGAACCCACGATCTCAATTTCATGTGGAAGGAATACCGCGATCCCGAGGACTCGTTTAGTCCGGACGGACTGGAACTCTACGACTATCGGAAGGACCCTTCCGAACAGGAAAATCTTTACCGTCAAGATCATCCCGCCTTGCCGGAAATGAACCGCCTGATCGCAGAAAGGTTGGCGGAGATTCCTGAAATTTCGGCGGAACGGATCGTCAATTCTTTTGGGGCCGTGGGCGAAGACGCCGTCAGGCAGATTCGGTCAAAGCCCATTTCCGCCTGAACCCGGATAAGAGGAAGCGAAAAAAATGGTCATATGGCTCATCGGCCTGTCGGGGGCGGGCAAGACGACGATCGGGCGGCGGATCTTCGAAACGTGGAAATCCGAGGCCGCCCATACGGTTTTCGTCGACGGCGACGACATCCGCGCCCTTTTTAAGCATGACCAGCGTTCCGATGCCCACACCCTGGACGGCCGCCGTCTCAACGCCGAACACATCACCGATCTTTGCGCGTGGCTGGACCGCCAGGGAATCAACGTCGTTTGCGCGATTTTGTCGGTGTTTCCCGAGATGCGGCAACAAAACCGAAAATTGTTTTCCGATTATTTCGAGGTTTATTTGAAGGTTCCGATGGATGAATTGCGCCGGCGGGACAGCAAGGGGCTTTATGCCGCGGCCGATCGGGGAGAGATGCCGAACGTGGTCGGCATAGACATCCCCTTTCCGGAACCCGATGCCGCGGATTTGGTGATTGAGAACAGCGGCCCCGGCGCCGACCCTGAAACCCTGGCCGACGAAATTTTCGCCAAAGCGATGAAAGCCGGATGACCTCCGTTACCTATCCCTATGCATCCGGCGACCTTCTGGAAGACCGACATACCTATTTCTATTCCGAATACGCCGGACGGCCCTTTCTTGATGCCTGGCGCGCCCAGCGGAGCGAGTTGTTGGAAAAACTGCCCGAAGCGGCCGACCCGCCCGCCGGAAAGGAAGACGCGGCAAGCCTGGAAGGAGAGGTGATTGAAACCGACGCTTTGCTGGATCACCTGTTCGCCGTGGTCGCCCATGGCGGCGCCGGAGAAGACCGGTGCCGTGACGGGCTGGCCCAGCTGGTGAAGAAGTTCGAAGTCACCAAACGAATTCACCAGTCTTATGGCCCGTCTTTTCGCGCCATCGACCCGGCCGACCACAAGGACTTGAACCGTTATCTCCGTTTGGCGGAAGTCTTCGAGTTCGCCTATGCGGCCGAGAAAGAGCTTCCTTACCTGAACCTGCTCCTGAAATGCATGGACACCCTTTCCTCGCTTGCCGATCAACTGACCGAGGACGGGCGCGCGCGCCTGGCCGGCTTGATTCAACGCGAGCGCCGGCACATTGACGGGCAGGAAAAAAGCCTGGGGTTAACTCCTTGAATTCAAACGGAATCCTGTTTCTGGCCGCCTTCACGAATCGTTCACGGGCTTATGCCCAGGCCTTGGCCGCGGCCGGCCTGTCGCCGGAAAAGGTGATTTTGTTCGGTTCGCCACCCGCCGCGAAACCCGCCGATCAGGGGCCGGACAAGGGCGTGGAGGAAATCGAAGGCCTTTTTATTCCCGACCTTGGCGAGCCACTGGAAGAGACCGTGGCGCGGGCCGGATGGGACGTTCAACACTGTCCCGCCAAAGACGTCAACGACCCGGCCCTATCCCGGCTTCTTTTGGACTTGCAGCCCAGGTTGGTGATTTATTCCGGTTATGGCGGCCAATTGGTCGGTGCGGCCGTGCTTGACCTCGGATTCGATTTTCTCCATCTCCATTGCGGCTGGCTTCCCGATTATCGAGGCAGCACCACCGTCTATTACAGCTGGCTCAAGGAAGGCCGTTGCGGGGTCAGTGCGCTGATACTGGAAAAAGAGATCGATTCCGGCCCGATCGTAGCGCGACGCCGATATCCCCTCCCGCCTCGCGGCATGGACGTGGACAGCTATTACGACAACATGCTCCGGGCCGCTCTGCTGGTCAATGTCTTGAAGGACTTCACCGCCGACGGAACCCTGCCCCGCATCCCCAACGAGGATGGCGGCCTGACGTATTACGTCATTCACCCGGTGCTGAAACACATAGCGCTGTTGTCCCTGGAGGCCAACGGGTGATCCAGAAAACCGCCGCCGGGAACTGACAGAACGCCATGGTCCGTTACGCCGTCTCAAACATCGCCCTCCAGGCCTTCGACCATGCGGACGACTTTGGCCGCTTGCGGGAACTCGGGCTCGAGGCCATAGAGGTGGCGCCGAGCCGGGTCTGGCGCGACACCTGGCACGGTCTCACCACCATCGAGGTTTCCGACTACCGCCGCCGCATCGAGAACGCGGGCCTCGGCGTCGTCGGCCTGCATTCGCTGTTTTACGACCGGCCGGAACTGGGGCTTTTCAAGGAACCTGCCGAGCGCGCCCAAAGTCTCGATTTCCTGGAACACCTGTCGAAGGTGTGCCGGGACCTGGGCGGCCGGACTCTTATATATGGCGGCGGGCGCAGGCGCGGCCAGGTGCCCGAGGACGAGGCCCGGGCCGAGGCGGTGGATTTTCTCGGCGAATTGACCAAACGGGTCGAAAACCACGGCACGTGCTTCTGTTTCGAGCCGCTGGGCCCGGACGATTCCGATTTCATCAACTCGGCCCTTGAAAGCCTGTCCATCGTCGAAGAGGTCGGAAGCCCGGCCCTCCAGGTGCAGTTGGATGCCAAGGCGCTGGTCGAAAACGACGAAGCCGTCATCGACACCTTCGAGGCGGTCCGCTCGAAGCTGGTCCATTTCCACGCCAACGAGCCGGGGCTGGGGGTGTTGGGATCGACGGGCAAGGTCGATCACCGGGCGCTGGGCGCCATGCTGCGCGATATCGGCTACGAGGGTTACGTTTCAATCGAGCAGCGAATGGTTAACGAAAGCGATCCGCTTTCGGACATCGGGAAAAGCGCCGAAATGTTGATGGCGTCCTACGAAAGAAAGCCACCGGCGTGACGGCGCACCGTTTCACCGACGAGGGACAACAGCTGTTCGCTTCTCTTTCGGGCGATTCCAATCCGCTTCATATCGACCCGGTGGCGGCACGAAGGACCTTGTTCGGCGAAACCGTCGTGCATGGCATAAACGGCGTTCTCTGGGCCCTTGATGCCTGCCTGGGCAAACGGACCGGGCGTTGGCGGCTGCAGCGCCTCAAGGCCACGTTTGATCATCCCATCGGAGTCGGTTCAACGGTCACTGCGGAAGTGACCGAGGCCGACGAAACGCGCATTCGACTATTCACCGGAAATAATCCTGTCCAACAGATCATCTGCGAGATGGTGCCCGGCGGCGAGGATGAAGAGGGTCTTTCTATTGCGGATGAAAAGCCTTCGCCGGCACCTTGTGCCGCGCCGTCGTTGTCCGAAACGGCATCCGCATCGGGAACGGTGTCCCTCGGCTTCGAGCGCCAAATCGCCGAACAGCTTTTTCCGGCAGTGTGTGGCGCCCTGCCGGCGTGGCAAATTGCGATACTGCTGGCGACGACTCGCATCGTCGGCATGAAATGCCCGGGCCTTCACTCAATTTTTCATTCCGTGTCTCTTGATTTCGATTCCCCCGGTTCGGCGGCGGCGGTGCTGGCTTACAAGACAACAAGGGCCGACGAACGGTTTTCACGAATCGACGTCGAGGTCACCGGGCCGGGCGTGACGGGAATGCTGGTCACGTTTTACCGGCCGCCGCCCGTGGTCCAACCGGCCCTTTCTGAAATCCAGCCGGCCGTTCCATCAGGGGCTTTCGCCGGCCAGCGGGCGCTCGTCATCGGAGGTTCCCGCGGTCTCGGCGAAGTGACCGCCAAGGCCCTGGCCGCGGGAGGCGCGGCCCTGAGGCTCACCTACCACCAGGGGGACGAGGACGCCCTCCGGGTCTGCGGGGAATGCCATACCGTCGGCGCCGACGCCAAGTGCTTCCGTTATGATGTTACGGCGCCGGCGGATTCACTGGAAAGTTCCCTGGATGACGGTTTTCGGCCCACCCATCTTTATTACTTCGCCACCCCACGCATACACCTTCGGGATCACGGTGAAAACTCCGACGCCCCGTTTCCAACATTTGCAACGGCGTACGTCGAAGGCTTCCGGCGGACGGTTGAAGCGGCCTTCAAAGTCAGCGGCGGCAGGCTATCGGCCTTTTATCCATCGTCGGTCCTAATAGATGACGAGCGAAGCAGAAATTCGGAATACGCCAAGGCCAAGCTGGCGGGTGAAGAAATGTGCCGCAATCTCGAAAAGGAACACCCCGGACTCAGCATCCTGGCGCCGCGCCTGCAAAAGCTGCGAACGGACCAGACCGTTGGCTTCGGGGCCGATACCGCTGCCGACCCGGTATCGGCCATGGTCGGTGAATTGACGGCCTTTGCGGAATCCATAAAAGAACAGGCATGACCTCGCTTCCCGATTTATATTGGCTTCCCGATCTTCCGGATTATTCCGAGAAGGTATCGGCGCTGAGCGTCCCGGACCCGCAGGAGCAGATCAACGTCCTGGCCCGGCTGGCCCAGCACCGGCTGGATTTTCTCCGGACGACGCAACTCGACCGGCGTCTTGCGGACGCCCTCGAAAACACCGGGGCGCCTCCCGAAGGCTTTACGCCCTTCCGATTGGCCGTGCTCAGGTCGAGCACGATGGAGCACCTGTTGCCGGCCATTCGCATTGCCGGGCTGCGGCGCGGATTGCTGATCGAGTGTTACCTTTGCCCCTATGGTCAGTACCAACAGGAGGTTCTGGCTCCGGATTCGGATTTCCACGCGTTCCGTCCCGAAGCCGTGTTGTTTGCCGTCGACGCCCATGAGGCCCTTCCCCGGGTCGAAGTGGGAGCCTCTTCGGCGGATATCGAAGAGGCCACGGAGAAACAGGTCGATGAATGGCGCGCCTTATGGCGCCACGTCCGCGACGATTTGGACGCGGTGCCGATCCACCAACTAATGGCCAACGACATGCCGGATCTTTTCGGCGGATTCGACAGTATGGTTCCCGGCGCGCCGGCGAATCTTCTCGGCTATTTGAACGATTCCGTTCGCCGGGCGGCGCGCGAGGAAGGCGCCCTTGTGTTGGACGTCGAGCGAATGGCCGCCCGAGTCGGTCTCAATGCATGGTCTGACCCCGTTCGCTGGTTTCACGGAAAACAGGACATCGCACCGCAATGCGGCCCCCTCTACGGCGAACTGGTTAGCCGCCAGTTGGCGGCCCTGCGGGGGTTGTCCCGCAAGTGCCTTGTCGTCGACCTGGACGGAACCCTTTGGGGAGGGATCGCCGGCGACGACGGCATCGAAGGCTTGGTCCTGGGGCCGGGAAGCGCCGAGGGGGAAGCCTTTCGTGCGTTCCAGGTCCATTTGCGGCGGCTCATGGACCGAGGCATCATTCTTGCCGTTTGCTCAAAAAACGACCCTGACGTAGCCGAGGACATTTTCAAGAACCACCCGGAAATGGTTCTCAAGCCGGACGACATGGCCGTCTTTGTCGCCAACTGGGAAGACAAGCCGGCCAACCTGCAACGCGTTGCGGAAACCTTGAACATCGGGCTGGAGGCGTTGGTGTTTTTCGACGACAACCCGGCTGAAAGGCATTTGGTCCGGGAAACCCTGCCTGGCGTGGCCGTTCCCGAGGCGCCCAAGGACCCGGCATTCTATGTCCGTTGCCTGTCCGATGCCGGGTATTTCGAAGCCATAGACTTCACCCCCGACGACAAGGCCCGCGGAGATCAATACGCGGCAAACCTTCGCCGCACGAAAACCCGTACCGTCGCGACCGACATAAACTCCTTCTTGGGCGATCTAAGCCAGGAAATGACCGTCGGTCCGTTCGACCCGCCCAACCTTCCGCGAATCACCCAACTGGTAAACAAGACAAACCAGTTCAACCTGACCACGCGCCGCTATTCTCAGGTCAATCTGGAGAAGTTTGCCCAAAGCCCGAATGTCCTGACTCTGTGGGCGCGCCTCAAGGACCGTTTCGGTGACAACGGTCTGATCAGCGTCGTTGTCGCCCGACCCGTCGATGACGATGCCGAAGATGTCCTTTTCATCGACACCTGGTTGATGAGTTGCCGGGTGTTTGGGCGTCGTGTAGAAGAGGCGGTCCTCAATATGCTGGTGGATGAAGCGCAACGCCGTGGCGTCAAGCGGCTGATTGGCGAATATCTACCGACGGATAGAAACCATATCGTGGCCGACCTTTACGAGCGCCTGGGTTTCCACGTTCTGGACAGTGGCCGGGAGGACGGTTCAACCAAGTGGGAACTTTTGCTCGAAAATTTCCAGGCGACTGAATCGCCTGTCACCATTATTAATACCGCAGCCAATGGACACTGATATTTATTCCGACCTCACGGAAATTTTCCGCCAGATCTTCGACCGTGACGACGTTACCGTCGGGCCCGAGACTTCGGCCGAGGATATTGCCGAGTGGGATTCGTTTAATAACATCAACATCGTCGTCGCCACCGAAGAGCGTTTTGGCATCCGTTTCAACACGGCCGAAGTGGAAGCCATGCAAAACGCCGGTGATTTGGCCCGCCTGGTAGCCGAAAAAACATCCGCCTAGGTTGGCGCTGGTTCCCGCCGACTAAAAATCGCCATGCTGTTCAATTCGCAAATTTTTTTATTTCTATTCCTGCCCTTAAGCCTGTTGGGGTACTTCGCGCTGTGGTCGCGGTCTGGCCACGACGCGGCAAAGCTGTTCCTGGTCTTGGCGTCGCTGTTTTTTTACGGTTGGTGGGAGGTGACCAACCTGTGGATCATCCTCATTTCCATCTGCTTCAATTATCTGATCGGACAAGGGATTAACGGCGACCAAAGCCGGTTCGCGGCCGAACCCGGGCGCACCATACTTCTCGCCATTGGGGTTACATTCAACCTGGGGCTTATCGGCTTTTTCAAATACACCGGTTTCGGCGTCGAGGCGGTGAATTTGGCCTTCGGGACCGATTTCGTGATCGGCCGCATCGTGCTGCCGCTGGCAATTTCATTTTTCACCTTCCAGCAAATCTCATATCTGGTGGATTCCCATGGCGGGCAGGTGAAGCCTGTGCGCTTTTTGGATTACAGCCTGTTTGTCACCTTTTTCCCGCAACTCATTTCCGGCCCCATCGTCCATTACCGGGAGATGATGCCGCAATTCGAAAAGCCGCTGACAAAAGGCGCATCCAGTCTCGACCTGGCGGTCGGCGGCACGCTGTTCCTGATCGGGCTATTCAAAAAAGTGGTGATGGCCGACACCATGGGAGGATTCGCGGCGCCGGTTTTCGATGCCGCGGCCGGCGGCGGTCTTCTGACCCTGATCGACAGTTGGGGGGCGGCCATTGCGTTTACCTTGCAGATTTATTTTGATTTCTCCGGATATTCCGACATGGCCGTGGGCCTTGGGCGGATGTTCGGAATCCGCCTGCCGCTGAACTTTAACTCACCCTACAAAGCGACCACCGTTATTTCGTTCTGGAGCCGGTGGCATATGACGCTGACCCGGTTTCTCAATTCCTATGTCTATAATCCGGTCGTCTTGCGGTTGACCCGGCGGAGAATGAAAGCCGGCAAACCGGTCCTTTCGCACGGCGTGCCACGGCTCGGCCCTTTTATTGTCCTGCTTGCCTTCCCCACCATTTTCACCATGTTCCTTTGTGGGTTATGGCATGGCGCCGGATTCCAGTTCCTGCTTTTCGGGTTGTTGCACGGTGTCTTCCTTGTCATCAACCATGCCTGGGCCTCGATGCGGCGCCTTGTCGGCTGGAAGCCTGAATCCGATCCGGGCTGGTTGCGCGCCGTATGGGTCGGGGCCACGTTTCTTGCCTTCACCATCAGCCTTGTCTTTTTCCGGGCCGACGATTTATCGGCCGCAACCGTCATGTTTAAGGCGATGGCGGGACTCAACGGTGTTGTCATGCCGTCCGGTTTGGCCGCCTATTTCGGCTGGTTGGATTTGCCCGTTTCCTACACCGTCCGGTTCCATGGCATGCAGCAATTAGGGTGGACGATGCTCCTGCTTTGTGTGGTATGGGGTTTTCCCAATTCGCAACAACTACTGAGCCGGTATATGAACGCGGTTCCGGAACCGATTCCCGCCTCTCAACCCTTCTATGCCACCCTGCACGGCGAGTTGGCTCTTATCACTTGGCGGCCGGACCTGCTGCGTGCCGTTTTCCTCGGCGGGATTACCGTATTGACCCTTACCCAGCTGTCGGACCCCAGCCGGTTTATTTATTTCGTTTTTTGACCATGGCTCCCCAATGACAGACACCACGACAATGAAGGATCAGAAACAGGCCTTGGAAGCCGATGCCGGCATTTTCGAATCGTCCTCCTTCCGCCGTTACATCCTTTACGTAGCCGGGGCCATTCTTGTGTTTATGGCCCTCCATGCAGGTATTTCCGTGGTGCTGGATCCTTTTCGGGTGTTCGGTCTCACTGCTTTTAATCAGCGCAACTTCGAGCCCAACACGCGTTATGCGAAAATTGAATACCTGAAGCGGAACCAGTTCCAGGGTTTCGTCTTTGGCTCGTCCCGGGTTAACGCCTATAGGACGGAGCTGATCTCCCGCCTGACCGGGCTGCGGTTCTATAATTTCTCCGTGCCCTCGGAAATGCCGTTCAGCATGTACCACAAACTTCGTTGGCTGATCGACAATGGGCAACCCGTTAAATCGCTGGTCATCGGCCTGGGCTTTGACCAGTTCGAGCAAGATGCGGAAATCAGCAAGGCCTCCCTGGGCGTCTACCGGGAACACCCCGAAGTCATGGGAAATTCACGCCTGCCGTTCCTGGCCAGCTATCTGCTTATGGATCCACGCTTGTTGTCGGTCGCTGTCTATGGGAACTGGTTCAAAAAGGATACCTGGTACCGCTTCGATGTGAACACCGGGCATTACTATTTTCCCTTTTATGATCGCCTTATGGACGAGGATCCCGACGGATTCTTCCGGGCCCGTTTCCACACCGACCTGCAAAAGAGGTCGCGGATACCCAAAAACGAACAGTTTCAATATCTGGAAAAGACCATCGCCCTGGCGATAAAAAACGGAATCGAAACGCATGTGATTATCAACCCGCTCCACCGGTGGACCTTCCTTTCCTTTTTCGCCGATGAGTACGTCACTTGGCTCCGGCGCGTCGTTGCCATCACCGGGCCGTTGTGGGACTTCTCTGGTCTTAATTCCATCACCAATGACGATTTTTTGTTTTACGGTGTTGGGCATTCCACCTTTCAGGTCGGAGACTTGGCCCTGATGAGGCTTTTCGATCCTGATAACCGGGCCTTGTCGGCCCATCCGGGTTACGGTGTGCGCGTTACGCCCGAGACCCTCAACCAGCGCGCCGCAACATTGAAGGCCTCTCTGGCCAGGCGTGCGGGCGGTACAACCCGGAAAAGAGTCAGAACACAGCAATGAATGAATTTTCCCCTCCCGACTGGGCGCCCCGGGTCCCCCCCGGCATGCGCGTCCTCATCACCGGCGCCTCAGGCGGCCTGGGCTCGGCTTTGGTCCAGATGCTGTTGGACGGCTCCGAGTGCGTCATCGGCGCCCACGGCGCCGGCAACAAGCCCGCGGCCGAGGACGAACGCATCATCCCCCTGACCAAGACCTTCGCCAACGAGGCCGACTGCGTCGCCGTGGTCGACGAATTCGCCGACAAGGCCGGCGGTGTCGACGCCTTGGTGGTGCTTTCCGGCGCCATCCATTTCTCCGGCCATTGGAAGGACATGCCGGCCAAGGATTGGGAAAAAGACATCGCCGTCAACCTCAACCAGCCCTTTTACCTGGCTCGCGCCGCCATGGCGAAAATGACCGGCCAGGAAACCGGGGGGCGGATTCTTTTGACCGGAACCGAATCGGCGCTCCACGGCGGCAGCGCCGAATCTTTTCCCTATGCCATCGCCAAGCGGGGCACCGAATGCATGGTCCAGGGGTTGGCCCGCGAGGGCGCGGCGGACGGTATTCTGGTCAACGGGCTCAGGTTCGGTTACATCGCGTCGGGCTTTCACCAGCGCTGGCACAAAAAGACCGAGGCCAACATGAAGGAACGCGCCCAAATGGTGCCGTTGAAGCGCGGCGGCAAGCCCGAGGAAGCGGCGGCATTGATGATTTACCTGCTGTCCGGCTGGGCGGGGTTCATCACCGGCCAGATGATCCCGTTAACAGGCGGGGATTGGCTGTGAGCCCGGATTACTCAGAAATTTCGTTGAACCGCGCTTCCGTCAGGCCGCCGCTTGCGGTATTGCGGTCCGGGTAGCGTCCGTCGGAAATGTCCCTCCAGATCCCGTACTTGTTCAACAGGGCCTTGCGGGCCTTTTCCTCCGCCGCCACGTCCCCGGTACATATGGCGTCGGCCAGCACCACGGCTTCCGGCGCCAGTTCGGCCCGGCGCAGCCGGTGGATCAGCCATTCGTTGAAATGGCGCGTCTTGTCGGATTCCGTCGGCGGCACCATGTCGGGCAACAGGCCTTCCGCATCGCGGACCAGGACGTTGACGCCGTTGAGCCAGCCTTCTTCCCAGTGCTCCAGTTCGGCCCCTTCCATGTTGGCGGGGTGGGCGGGACCGTAGGCCTCGAACACCATCTTGAAGCCCGGGTGGCCGGCCAGAAAATCGGCGGTGGCCTGGCGGACGCAGGCGTAATTGGCGTCGTCGATGACAATCACACAGCGATCATGCAAATGACCGAGGGCCAACAACAGGCAGACCATCTGGCTGCGGTAATCGTGAGGACCGTCGATGAAATAGACGGCGATCTTGCGGCCGTCCAGGCGGCCGTCCAGGTCGGCCAGCGCGGCCTCGAAGTCGCTATCGATGAGGGTGGCGTTGACAGCGCCGAACCGTTGCAGGCGCTCGGTGGCAATTTCCCTGTTTTTTCCATCGGGATCCAGGGTGGCGAAGTTGTCGATGCCGAAACACGCAAGCCCCGGCGCCGCCAACGCCGCCGAAACCAGGGTCAACCCCTGGAAGACGCCGATTTCCAGATAACACGCCCGGGAGTCGTCGGCGAACAGCCCGACCAGGCGTTGGAGCGCGCCGACGGTTTTCAGGCCCGAGATTCCTGCCAGCCCCTCGCCCCGCCGGTCGGTCATAAGACCGTCCCGTTCCGTTTTCTTAATGATTTCGAGAACCCGCTCGATGTGTTCCCGGCCTGCCCCTGTCGTCGCCGTCACCTTGGTCGATCTCCCGTCTCAATGGACCGGGCGCACCATGCCATAGGTCTCCGGCCCACGAAAGGGTCTCGGCAATGAGCGTTCTCCTCAGGCGGTCGAACGACTTACCGGCGCCGGAGGCCTATGATGCTTGGATAACCGTTTCCGAGCATCCGCCATCGGGTGTTTCCGGAAATCATCTTGCGGGATTTTCTTCGCGGCTAGAGGATTCATTCGACGCAGCAGCCCAGGAATGGCAAGACTTGGCCAGGAGTTTAGCATCTGAGCCCACTTCTGAACTCGCTCAGATGCCTGGCTGTGCGCCGACATGTTCTGATTTCGGTTTGATGCTGACGTGGTCGAATTTGGTGGAAGTGTTAGCCAATAACGACGAGCGGGTGCTTCTTATCTGCGACGATCCATGGCTGTTCCGCCACCTTGCCGAATTGCCGAAGGTGGATGCCGGCGCGCCGCCGCCTTACATGGCGATTTCCTTAAAATTGGCGCTTCGCGGTTTTCTTGTGCAAACGAAGGTCGCCCTGAGGGCCACTTTCGCATCCCTGATTTTTCGTCATCATCGGTCCCGGGCGAAAATCGGCTCGACGGTTATTTTGGCTTACGGGCATCCCGATAGCCGCGCCGAGGGCTATGATGCCTATTTCGGGCCCTTAATGAAAAAGTGGCCTGAGTTGGTTCGCGTCCTTCATGTCGACGGACCCCTTGGCCGGGCCAAATCCTTGTCCGCCGATCCCCGCACCATCAGCCTGCATGCCTGGGGCAACCCCCTCGCCGCTTTGAAGCTTCCGTTCGCCCGCTGGAAACCTCCGGCAACCCATTTAAACGGAACGCTGGGGTGGCTGGTCAGGCGGGCAGCGGCGCTGGAAGGCGGAAGCGGCCAAGCGGCGATGAGCCGTTGGCAACAGATTTGCCAAAAAAATTGGTTGCGCCAAACCAGGCCGCGCTTAATCACCTGGCCATGGGAAAATCACGCCTGGGAGCGCGGATTCGTCTGTTCCGCACGCGAATTCGAGGTTCGCACCATAGGCTATCTGCATACCCCCCATGGCCGTCATCATTGGGGGATATCTCCGGCGTCGAACCGGGACGGCCTGGACAGTACTCCGGATGAGATCGTGTGCACCGGGGCCATCCCCGCGAAAAGATTGGCGTCCCTCGGTTATCCCCCCGATCATATTTCCGTTGGCGGCAGCTTGCGCCATGTGGTCTTCGGTTCATTGCCCCATGACCCGGACGGTCCGGTGTTGATGGCGCTTCCCAACAACAAGGACATCGCCCAACAAATGGAAAAAATCGCCGTCGGATGGGCTAAAAAGAATAAAATGGTCTTGATAAAGCCTCACCCCATGGCGCCCGCAAAGATAAGAACCCTGCCCGATACCATGTATACGGAGGATCCGCTGGACCGGTTGCCGCCGCTTGCGGCTGTGGTTTACGCGATGAGCAGCATCGGCCTTGAGGCGTTGGCCGGCGGCCTTCCGGTCATCCGTTTCCACCCCGGCACAAGCGTTGCCCCCATCGCAGCCTTACCGGAAAATCTTGACGTTCCGGCGACAAACGCCCAGGAACTGGAAGACGCATTACGTTCGCTCAACAGGCAAAAGACGGTTGATGTCGCGGAATATTATTCGGCCCCCGATTTCGGATTTTGGGACCGGGCCCTCAACAACGGATCGCCTGAATTCCAACTCCGTGACGATTGAGAGATTTATAGATTATCCTCATGATCCAATCTGTATGAAATGTCCTTGGCGATGAAAAACCAGCCGATGCTCGTTTATCTTGCCGATCTGGCGCATGACTATTTTCCGGCCCGCCAATTCGTGCCGCTGGGCATCGGGTATATTGCGTCCTATGCAAATTCGGTCGTCGGCGACAGCGTCGAGTTTAAGCTTTTCAAGTCCGTCGAAAAACTATTGGACGCCGTAGATGACAGGCGCCCCGATCTTGTCGGTTTCGCAAATTATATTTGGAATTATGCGCTGACAGGTTTTGCCGGGCGCCAGATCAAACAAGCCTACCCGAACCTTCCCATCATCCTGGGCGGTCCCAACATCCGGACCGACGAAGCCGGCATTGCTGATTTTCTTAAAAATAACGAATTCGTCGACGTTTATTGCATGTACAGCGGCGAAATCTCGACGGCCAAGATTATCCAGGCGCTTAGTGGTAAAGACCCGGGCGAAAGGACCGCCGATGCGGTTCGCGGCCTTGACGTTGAAGGATGTTACACGCTGAGGGACGGCGCCCTGGCCGGAAGCGCCAACACGGATAATGAAACCGATCTGGATTTTGTTCCTTCACCTTTCATCACGGGAGTCCTTGACGATTTCTTGGATGACGGGTTCATCCCAATCCTGGAAACAAACCGGGGGTGCCCGTATTCCTGCTCCTTTTGCGTTTGGGGGATTTCGGCGCTTAATAAATTAAAAAAATTCTCCATGGAACGGATCAAGGCTGAGCTTTCCTATATCGCCGAAAGCGGCCGCGCCTATCCGCAGTTTGTCTTTGCCGACGCTAATTTCGGCATCCTCAAGCGCGATGTCGAAATCGCGCAATATTTGCGTGCCCTGTATGACAAGACCAAATGCTTTTCAAATGTTGAGATGTATTGGTCAAAATCGGCGCAGGACCATATGGTTGATATCGGTCGCATACTCGGGCATCTCACCCATACGTACATTGCCTTTCAAAGCCTTGATGATGATGTGCTTAGCGCCATCAACCGCAAGAACATCTCGACCGAAAAGTTGGTATCGCTGATTTCCAAATTGCGCGGATACACCCACAGCACGCGCACGGATATTTTGGTCGGCCTTCCCGGAGAAACCTACGACAGCCATCTCCGGTCCCTGGAAAAGGCGCTCGGGTA
>NZAZ01000105.1 GCA_002686255.1 Rhodospirillaceae bacterium | reverse complement strand
TTAGGGATGGCAGGGGTGATGTGAAACAGACAACGACAGGGTTTCGAGACCCAAGACACCACATCTGCCAAAAGCAAATTCCTATCCCTGATACGTTTTGAGGGTTTCGAAACACTTTTTCAAACCTACCCTTTGGCAAAGGTAGAAAGATTGATGGAATACGTTCGACCAAATGGGGGAATATCGCGTTACAAAAAAATTAGATACTTTTATGAGGAAATTTTGCAGGAACCTCTTTCGAAATCGAAATGTAATGCCGTGGCGATGGATTACTCCAGGATTGTTAAAAACAAAATTATTAAGGCTCCTTTTGTGAAGGGAGCTCTCAGATTTTTTGAAGAAAATAAGAATTCTTACAATTTTTCCATAATATCGGGTTCAGATCAGAAAGAGCTTCAAGACATTTGCCGAGAAAAGAAAATTGATAAATATTTTTGCGAAATTCTGGGATCACCAACTGAAAAAAACGAGAATCTTTCAAATTTTCTGGAAAGAAAAGGGCTTGAAAAAAGAAAATGTTTGTATATTGGTGACTCAATTAACGACTATAATGCGGCAAAAGAAAATGAGCTTTCATTTTTAGGTCGTCAATCTGGCTTAATAGACTGGAAGGAAATACCTGAAACTGACTACATTGAAAACCTTTCCTGTTTGACCGAATATCTCACGTAGAAAATAGTATGAAGATAACGAGCGTTGAAGTAATCTGCCTGCAAAATAAATTGAGTTCGAGTATGGTGATTTCTCGTGGGGGATTTCAAGTAAGAAACCATACACTCGTAAAGGTTACGACTGACGAGGGGATAACTGGTCTCGGAGAAGGTATTGGAAACGCAAAATTAGTGGCGGCTATTTTGAACGCTCAAATGTGTAACCAAGTTATTGGATTAGATCCCTTTAATATAGAATTTATAAGGAGCAAACTAATTGACAGTGAGGTTTATTTTGAAAGAAAAGGTTCAGCAATATGTGCTGCCAGTGCGATTGAAATGGCCTGTTGGGATATTAAAGGAAAAAAGCTTGGGGTTCCAGTATATCAACTTCTTGGGGGGCGTTACCAGGATCGATTAAAGGCATACGCTAGTGATATATACTGGGAGGAGGATCCCATTAAAATGGCAAAAAATGCAGAGCGGATTGTGGATGCTGGTTTCAAGGTTGTTAAAGCTCATATTGGCTATAAATCTCCCGCTGAGGACTTGATTCGAGTCAAACGTATACGTGAGGCTATTGGAGAAAATATCGGTCTCATGATAGATCTAAATGGAGGTTATTCAGCGTTTGATGCCTGTCATGCCGCACGCTTATGGGAAACTTATAATTTAACCTGGCTGGAAGAACCAATTAACCCCAATCATTTAGACGCTCTTAAAGATTTAAGGTCAAAAATTTCAATACCGATAGCTGCAGGCGAAAACGAATTCAGAATTTTTGGGTTCAAAGACCTTTTTGAAAATAAAGCCGTCGATATTGCAATGCCGGATATCGGTCGCGTAGGCGGTTTGCAAGAAACCAAGAATATTTGTGTGTTGGCAGATGCCTATGGTATTCAGGTATCTCCCCATAATTTTTCTTCTGGGGTCTTGTTGGCAGCGACATTACATTTGATGGCGAGTACACCTAATACGACTTTGCTGGAAGTCGATACATCGAAGAACGCGGTATATCAAGAGCTTTTGGTAGAGCCCTTAGAGTTTAATGATGGTTATTTTACTGTACCTGAAGGGCCGGGTTTGGGCGTGGAAATCTCACCCGAAATACTCAAGAAATATCAAGTGACTAGTTTTTAAAACTGTTTTTACAGAATTTATATTAATTAATCTTAAAGGAGGAAACATGACGATAAGAGCTGTTATTATTACGGGACCAGGGTTTCAGGATGAAGAAGTGGTCTATCCATACTACCGACTATTAGAAGCCGGGTACCAAACAGATATCGCTACAAAGGACGGTGTTGTTGTATACGGGAAATATGGTGTACCGGCCCGTGCCACGATGGATGTGAAGGATTTAAATGCAGACAATTTTGATCTGGTCGTATTACCTGGTGGATTTGAGGCGCCAGATCGAGTTCGATTAATTCCTGAAGTTTTAGAATTTGTCAGAAAAATGGATGAGCAGAAAAAGCTTATCGCCGCGATTTGCCACGGGCCATGGATACTAATTTCGGCCGGTGTAACTAAGGGCGTTAAAATGACAGGATTCTGGAGTATCGAGGCTGATATTCGAAATTCAGGAGCGGATTATCAACATAAAACACCTCTTGTCGTGGATAGACATTTTATCACTTCTCCTCATTACAATAATAATGGTGATTTTATGGGTGCCGTTATTAAATATATGGATAATAAGTGAGGGACTTAAAGTTCCGACCGCCTGTCGAGTAGGATATATTCATTTGGAGAAATCAAACAAATTTTCCGGTAAACGGGTACTGATCACTGGAGCGTCCAGAGGTCTTGGATATATCTGCGCGCAGTATTTCGAAAAATGGGGTGCACAGCTTGTCGTAAACGGACGAACTCAAGAAAAACTTGATACCTTACAAAGTGGTTTCTCTAAACCCAGTCAGCATTTAATGATTAAAGCTGATTTGTTAGATGACGGTGAGATCGATTCCATGATGAACAAAGTGAATGATTTTATGGGCGGGATAGACATCGTAGTTCATACATTAGGTGGGGGGTATGGTTTTTCCGATCCCCTACTATCCAAGAAGCAGTTTCAGATTTTGCATGCGTTAAATTTGGGTGTAGCCGCCGAAATTAATCGACTAGTTGTGCCAGAAATGCAAAAAAGAAAATCAGGAAACCTTATTCACGTTTGCTCCGTTGCATCTCAAGAAGCAACGGGTTCGGTGGGTTATAATACTGTTAAAGCGGCACTGGCAGCCTATGTCAGAAGCCTGGGCCGCGAACTTGCTGAAAGCGAGGTGATCGCAACGGGAATTCTACCCGGTGGGTTTTATGCTCCCGACAATGTCTGGAAGCGTCATAAAGTCAAAACTCCTGAACGTGTACAAGAGTTTATTGAAAATAGATTGCCACGAAAAAAAATGGGAGAAGCTAGCGAAATTATTCCTCTTATCGCCTTATTGGCTAGCAGGGATGCTTCCATGATGGCAGGAAGTTGTGTCCCCATTGATGCGGGTGAAGGATTAGCATATCTTTCAGTTTAATCAGCTTGCGCGATAGTTAAGGAGTTCCAATAATTAAAAGAGGTCACCAAATGGAAATAAAAAAAAGGATTAAAAAAGTTGTGCTTGTTTATCCGAACCAAAAATGGATGAAAGTTGACTTGACAACCACTTGGAATCTTCCACCGAACACTCTGTGTCTGCTGGGAACGATGATAGAGGATCTTTATGAGGTCAAAATTATTGATGCCAATTTTTATGACCTCACGGAAGAGCAATTTGAGGCAGAAATCAGAGAGTTTAAGCCGGATGTAGTTGGCATCTCGCTATTAACGTCTGAATATCAAGACATCCTTGAAATTTGTGTCAAACTCGTTAAAGAGATTGATCACGAGATTGTAACCGTTGCTGGTGGTGTGCATGTAACGACGCAACATGAATCGGTTTTAGAAGACCAAAATATAGATTATGCGGTGAGAGGTGAAGGAGAGTATGTATTTAGAAACCTATTAGAGCATCTAAACGGTCGAGCAGAGTTTCCGAAAAAAGGGATGGTATTTAGAAATTGCGATGGAAAAATAGAAGCTTTCGAACCAGAGTTGATCGCTGATTTGGATCAGTTGCCGATTCCAAATTATAAATTGGTTGATTATCCAGCATATGCCAACAAGCTAAGTCGCTACGGAGTCGATTCTGTACATGTTAAACCTTTTGCTAGAATACTAACTTCAAGGGGATGTCCTGTGGGATGCTCCTTTTGTCAGGTTGAGTCGATATCTGGAAAAAGTTTAAGGATGCGAAGTGCCGAAAATGTCATTGCTGAACTTCAAATGTTAAAGAATGAATATGGAATAGAGGGATTTGTGATTGAAGATGACAATCCTTTTGGTAATAAAAAGAGAACAAAAAAAATGTTGCGCTTATTAAAAGAGGCCAATTTGAATTTGACCTGGAAAGCAGCTGGTGTAACCATTTTTAACATGGACGAAGAAATTTTTGAGTTAATGGCTGAAACCGGGTGTCAAGCAATTGGAATAGCAATTGAATCGGGCGTGGAAAGGGTATTAAAAAAGATAATAAGAAAACCCGTAAATTTAAAAAAAGTACCTGATTTGGTTAAATTAGCTCAAAAATATGGACTGTTTGTGACTGCCAATTTCATCGTAGGATTTCCAGGTGAAACCTGGGAAGAAATAAGGGAAACATTGCATTACGCTGAAACATGTGGTGTTGATTATATTAAAGTTTATCAAGCACAACCCTTACTCGGAACACGCTTGTATGACGAGGCGATTGAAACTAAGTCAATTACAGGAACTCACGACAAAGTTGGCTGGAGATATAGCCGATTACATACATCTGAATTCAGCCCAAAAGACCTCAGTGTCTTAAGGGTTTATGAATGGGATCGAATTAATTTTAGTACTCTGGAAAAAAGGGAAAAAGCTGCTAAAATCATGAACATTGATTTGGAGGAACTGGCCAGATTAAGGAAGGCGACACGAAATTCATTGACTTTCGAGGATATGGACATGGAAATGATGCGCACACGTGAAGTCTAAAATAGGAATTTCTCAAATGAATAAACGACTATCAAATTATATTGAATCATTGAAAGAAAACATCCCCTATAATGGTCGATTGTTGTTAGTTCAGTCACCGCAATGTCTCTTTGATGGATTTAATCGGGATATCGCTGTTAATAGGGGGTACTACGCCTATCCACCGATTGGTTTGCAATGGCTTGCGAAAGCTCTTATTGACCGGCAAATTGATGTCGAAATTCTGGATCTAAACTATTGTCTTTTGGAAAAAGTGATATCCGATGAAACTTTTGATTATACAAATTGGATCGAGCTACTTGATGAGAAGCTTGCCAGTTTTTGCCCTTCCGTCGTCGGTGTGACATCGATTAACGTGAATAGTAATATTTACGAAAAGAATTATCCTCTTACTAAGATTCTTAGGTTTTTACGAGACAAGGAAAAGTATATTATTCTGGCTGGTGGTGCCATTGCGACCGATGAACGATCAGAGTTCCTAAAACGAAGCTATTGTCATTTTATTGTCAGTCACGAGGCTGAAAACAAAATAAATTTCTTATTCGACTTTATACAAAATGGTGACTCATCAGCGACGCCTTTAAAAAAAATCTACTATAAACAAGAAAATCAGATCATTGAAACGGAGGGTAGTGATGATATTGTATCCCTCGAAGGAAACTTGATAGGAACATTCGACATGGTTCCCTCGGGTACCTATAACAAAATTGGTTCACTAAATCCCTATTCGAGAATGGTTGGCCCAGATGTTCCCTTTGCTACGTTCCAATTATTCAGAGGATGTCCTGCTAAGTGTGCATATTGTGATGTAAATGCATTCATGGGGTCTGGGGTGCGTCATTTTCCAGCAAAAGTTGTGCTGGAAGAGATGACTTACCTAGTGGAAGAGAAAAATATTCGACATTTTGATGTAGTAGATGATGCTTTTATTTCAAAACGCTCAGTTACGGCAGAACTATTGGAGGGAGTGACCAAATTAAGAAAAAAGTATGGCATTACATGGTCTTCGAATAATGGATTAATTGGAGCCTCCATTACACCAAAACTACTTGAAATGATGAGTGAGTCTGGGTGCGTAGGATTTCGAATTGGGGCCGAGTCCGGTAGTCCTGGGATGTTAAAAAAAATGAGAAAACCCGCGACTGTTTCAAGTCTAAGAAAAACAGCGGGTTTTTTAAACCGCTATCCAAAAATGTTTACAGGCGCCAACTACATTATCGGCCTTTTTGGAGAAGAGACTATTGGTCAAATGCTGGAAACTTTCAAGTTTTCAAATGAGATGAATCTTGATTGGTCCAGTTGGGCGACATTTCAAATTACGAGTAGCAGTACGCTGGGGAGTGGAAACTTAACAGAAAAGGAACGTAAAGGGGGCGGTGACTTTGTGCCTACAAAAGGAGATTCCAAAAGAATTATAAAATATGACTCTGATGTTGTTGTTGGCCCTGATGTATTTTCTTTACCCCTAGAAGAGATCCCGAGTATGGACCAGGTGAAAGAAGTTTGGTTTGCTTTTAATTTCATTGGGAATTTTGTAAATAATAAAAACCTTAAAAAAGAGGGTGGTAACTTTAACCCTGAAAAATTTAAATCATGGGTCTACGCAGTTAGAATCTGTTATCCTGAAAATGCTTATATGTCTTTATTTTTGGCTATTGCTTACGCCTTATCGGGGCATCAAGAAATGGCGAGTCAAGAATACGAGCTAACCAAGGAAAACCTGGAAAAGTCACCTTATTGGCAAGAACGATTTTCTCAGTACTACTTAATGGATATTGTTTCAGAAGCTCCGTTAAATGTTGAAAAAGCAGACGAATTGTTATCAAATCTACGGCAAAAGTTTATTCAATGGATACTTTAGTGGTTGGCCAGTTTAAAATTAGAAAAAAGGTTCGATCTATTGAACCAGATTCAATTGAAATTGGAAATCAACAGCTAAATACCTTATTTCCGAGTCGAAGAATCGAAAAAGTACTTTTCATTGTACCGCCCGATGCAGATGGGAGTATGTTTAACTATGAGTCAGGAAAAAGGGGGAGGTACTGGAACTATCCTCCATATGGTGTAGGGATTCTATCCCGCTATGTTCAAAAAGATGGTATTACAGTTGAAATTCTAAATCTCAATAATGAAATTTTATAAGCCTGCCTGACCTCAAGTTCACAAAACCAATTTGATTTTGATTCTACTTGGAAGACGGTACTTCAAGAGAAATTGGAGAGCTTTGATCCTAATTTAGTAGGAATAAGCTGTATGTTTACGCAAACTCATAAGGCGACTGTTGCGGTCTGTGAAGAAATAAATTCATGGAATCCAAAATTACCTCTTTCATTAGGTGGAGTTCATATTACTAATAGTTTTACTAATTGGGAAGATTCCTTATCTGTTTTGAACGATTTAAACAGTGTTGATCTATTCTTTCTTTATGAAGCGGAATTGTCGTTCAGGAACTTTGTAAGAGCAGTCAATAAAAGTACAAAATCTAATGACATTCAGCAGGTCTTCTTCAATAATGAAGATGGGATATATTTTGATCAGAGGGACATACCTCTGGAAGATGACTTAAATGTACTACCAGCTTACAATTTAATGGATGTTAAAGATTTATCTAAACATGGAACAATCGGTTCGTTTACTTGTCTTAAGGAAAAAACACCCGTAAGCGCAACCGTACTTTCCAACAGAGGATGTCGGGCGAAATTGAAGTGGTCTGATACATCCGGACACCGAGTTAAGACGTTAAAATGCCATAACGAGGTGAGAGATGACAACAGAAAAGCGAACGAGAAGGAAATATAC
>NZAZ01000104.1 GCA_002686255.1 Rhodospirillaceae bacterium | reverse complement strand
GCAAAAACGCCGCTTAATATAATCAACCAGATGAACCAGGTCCTCCTTTAGATCAGGCCGTTGGTTGTTCCAATTACTATGATGACGGACAGCGTTTACCCCGATGCCGGCCGGATGTTGACCCGATGTTTACCCGATGGCGACCGGATGCTGACCCACCGACATCGCGGGACCTGATAATTTCGTTGTATTTCAAGGCGTTGCGGGGATAATAACAGGAAATGCGCCGCCGGCGCGATAGAGTACATCCCCCCTTATCTCCCTTTTATCTCCTTATCTCTTCTTCGTGTCTTTGTGGCGAAAACCGCTAACAGGCCGCTGAAAAGGTGGGTTTTCTCCAACAATCCTTCGAGACGCCGTCCGCTGGCCGGCTCCTCAGGATGAGGCTTCGAGACGCTCGCTGGCGCTCGCTGCTCATCCTTCGAAACGCCCGCGCCGCGGGCTCCTCAGGATGAGGATTTACAATACCTTATGCCTCACCCTGAGGAGGACCGGAGGTCCGTCTCGAAGGGTGATTGCTCCAAATCGTGGGTTTTTCAGCAGCCCGCTAACGCTTGCGGGCCAGGGTCAGGCCGTCTCCGATAGGCACCAGGCTGAGGCTGATCCGGGGATCGCCCGCGCGTGCTTGGTTGAAGGCGCGGATGGCTTCGGTGTCTTCGTCGCCGCGGGCCGGATCGGCGACGGCGCCCGACCACAACACGTTGTCGACCAGGATCAACCCGCCGGGGCGGATCAGGTCGAGGGCGCGCTGGAAATAACCCTGGTAATTGACCTTGTCGGCGTCGATGAAGGCGAAATCGAAGGCGCCGCTCTCGCCGTCGGCGATCAGGGCATCCAATGTCTCCAGGGCCGGGCCGAGGCGAAGGTCTATTTTCCCGGCCACCCCCGCTTCCCGCCAATAAGGCTTGGCGCGGGAGGTGAATTCCTCGGAGATGTCGCAAGTCACCAGGGTCCCGTCCTCGGGCAGCGCCAGGGCCACCGCAAGCGCCGAATAGCCGGTAAAGGTGCCGACTTCCAGGCACTTGCTGGCCCCGGTCAATTCCACCAACAGGGCCATGAACTGTCCCTGTTCGGGGGATATCTGCATGTTGTGCTCGGGCATCTTCGCGGTTTCCTCGCGCAGCCGGCCGAGCACGCCGGGTTCCCTGAGCGACACCGAAAGCAGGTATTCGTACAAGGCGTCGTTAAGAACAATGGTGCGGCTCGACACGGGCTTTTGCTCCCAGTGGTTAGGGCAAGGCTTCGACGGTGATGGGGTCGCCGTCCTTGACGCCGATCAGCCCGCGCACGTCGTCCGCCGCCCGCCCCCAGACGTTGCAAGGCGACGCCAGGCGGATTTCATCGCCTTGGGAAACCGGGGTCGGCCCGAAGCCGATGGCGATGGCGTTGCCGGCCAGCCAGAAGGCGAGCTCGCCGGCCTCGACCACGTCCCGCGCGTCGGCTTCGTTTTCCGAACTTACGGGGGTGTCGAAATAGACCTCTTCGCCCCAGGTGCGGGCGGTCGACGAAAAGGGCAGGTTCTCATAGATGGCGTCGGCCGTCGGGGTATCGAACAACTCGGCCGTGATCTCGATTCCGCCGATGGTCATCTTCAGCTTTCTCATGGTCGTTCCTTGGTATTACTGCATGGTATCCAGGGGGTCGCTTTCCTCTTCTTCTTCCGGCGGCGGCGCGGCGCCGGCCTGATGATGGATGATCTTCCACTGCCTGTCCTCGAGCACATAAAGGTTGGTGGCGACCAGGAAACCCTGGTCCAGCACCTCATTGCAGATGACACAGGCGAATTCGCCGAACACCCGCACCGTCGGGTTCCTGCAGGCGATGTGGGTGGCCGTCGGGCTGGTCAGGATCGCCTCCCAGCTTTCCATGACCTCGTCGCGGTCCGACAACGGGTCCCAGCCGGGATGGATGCAGGTGACCGGCGTTTCCCGGGCCCAGATGGCGTCCATGGCGTCCAGGTCCCGGTTGCAGAAGGCCAGGTAAAAGGCATCGTTGGCAAAAAGCACGGCGGCGTGTTCGGGCATGTCCGGAAACCAAACGTCTAAAAAAAACAGTGTAACGCCCCCGACGCCCCGAAGGCCAATATCCTTGTGTGTGGGTTCGGGCGGAATTAAAGGCAAGGGGCTGATCCTAAATGAAGAAAACGGCGAAATGACATGACAGGGCAGGCCAGGGGGCGATAATCGGCAACGCAGGCAATTTACAGGGACGGTCAGGATGGCCGACGATCCGACAACTCCGGACAGCGCCCTGGCGCTGGACATCAAGGAGGCGCTGACCGACAGGGCCGGTCCGGAAGTGGTGGCCGTCACCCTGGGCAACGTGCCCCCGGGGGCCGTGCTTTCCGCCGGCGCCGACAACGGCGACGGCACCTGGTCCTTGGCCTTGGCCGACCTGGACGGCCTGACCATAACGCCGCCGCCGGGATGGACCGGTGAAATCAACTTGGCCGTCAGCGCGCTCTCGAAATCCGGCGATGCCGCGACCCCGACCACCACGGCTTTCGGAATTTCCGTGATGCCCGCGGGCGCCGAAGCCACGCCCCCGGCCCCGGAACCCGGCGGCGAGTCCCGCGGTGAGCCCCTGGCCTTCGCCCTCGATATCGATACCGGCCTGGGGGATGAGGAAACCGCCGAAGACGTTGCCGTTATCTTCACCGGCATGCCGGCGGGCGCCGCCTTGTCGGCGGGATCGATGAGCGCCGCCGGCACCTGGACCCTGACGGCGGCGGATCTTCCCGGGCTCAGCCTTCGCCCGCCGGCCGATGGCGACGGCGATTTCATCCTCGACATTGCCGTCACCCGGGCCGGCGAGGTTGTCACCTCGGGAAGCCTGGTGGTGACGGTGGACGGCTCCCTTCCGGCGGCGCCGGATATCCCGCCAGAACCCGCCCCCGGCCCGGCGCCGGCCGCCTATTGGAAGCTCGACGAAACCGCTCCCGGCCGGGCCGCGGACGAAATCGGCGGACACCACGGCCTGATCCATGGCGCCGGGGACGAAGACGCCTCCGGTCCCCCCGGTCCCTTCGATGCCGTCGCCGTCTTCGACGGAGTCGACGACGGCATCGAAATCCCCGACGCCGAAGCCCTGGCTCCGGCCGGCGGCACGTTGACGTTGTGGTTCAACGCCTTCGCCAGCGGCGGCGGGACCCTGGCCGCCAAGGGGGCGGGGGGATTCGCGCTCCGCCTCGACAACGGCCGGCTGGCGTTCGGGATGGCGTCGCCGGAAGGCCCCCGGAAAATCGACGCCGGGCCTTTCGGGGCCAACGAATGGAACCAGGCGACCGTCACCTGGGGCCCGGCCGGCATGAAGACCTACCTGAACGGCCAGTTGATCGCCTCGGACGACTTTGCCGGCGGCCTGACGGACAATCCGGCGCCGTGGTTCTTCGGCGCCGCCGAAACCGCGGCCCGCGAAGGCGAAACCCGCGCCTTAAGCGATTTCTTCCACGGCGAGATGGACGACATCGCCATCTACGCAGGCCAGCTCGGCGACGCCGAGGTCCGCGACCTCGGCCATTTCGGCATCGACGGCGTGATGACCGGCAAGACCCCGGCCGATATAGACTCCGCCCTCGAAATGGAGGAACCCGCCGCCCCGGACCCGGTTCCTGAGGCTCCCCCGGACCCGGTTCCCGAAGCTGCCCCGGAAACCACCCGGGAGACCCCCCCGGAACCCCCGGCCGAGGAAGAGGAGGGCGACGTCTTCGTCTTCGGCGCCGGCCAGGGCGGCGATTATGCCCCCGGGGCCGACGGCTGGTCCGAAACCGCGGCGCCCGGGGAAAGCGCCGATGACCCCGACAGCGAGGCGATCACCGTGGCCGAGGGCGACGAGCTGACCATCGAGGGCTCGGAGAAGCTGGAATGGTAGACCCCGCTTCACCTATCTATCCCCTGGCCATCTATCACCTGTGCACGTCCGGGGAATGGCGGGCCGCCGAGGCCGAGGGGGTCGACAACGGTTCGTCCCAGGATGCCGCCGACGGCTTCCCGCCTCCGGAGGACCCGGCCGGATGACAGGCTTTTACGACCTCATCGGCCCGGCCCTGCGCCGCCTCGATCCCGAAACCGCCCACGGCTTGGCCTTGGGCGCCCTCAAGCGGGGCCTGGTGCCGGCGCCGCCGGCCTTCGGCGACCCCCGGCTCCGGCAGACCTTGTGGGGGCTGGAATTCGCCAACCCGGTCGGCCTCGCCGCCGGTTTCGACAAGGACGCCGAGGCCGTGGACGCCATGCTGGACCAGGGTTTCGGCTTCGTCGAGGCGGGCACGGTGACGCCGAAGGCGCAACCCGGAAACCCCAAGCCGCGGCTGTTCCGGCTCACCCGCGACGGCGCCGTCATCAACCGCCTCGGGTTCAACAGCGCCGGCCACGGGGTGGTCCTCGGCAACCTTCTGACCCGGCGCCGGCCCCGGCCCGGACCGGTCGGCGTCAACCTCGGCAAGAACGCCGACAGCACCGACGCCGCCGACGATTACACCACCGGCGTCCGCGTCTTCGCCGGCACCGCCGATTACCTGGTCGTCAACGTGTCGTCGCCCAACACCCCCGGGCTCCGGGCGCTGCAAAGCCGGGACGCGCTGGCGGATCTTTTGGATGCCGTTCAGGGCGCCTTGGCCGCCGCCGCCCCGGAAAACCCGCCGCCGCTGTTGCTCAAGGTGGCGCCGGACCTGACCGAGGACGACAAGCAAGACATCGCCGAGGTGGCCTCGGAAAAGGGCCTCGGCGGGATCATCGCCACCAACACCACCATCGAACGGCCGGACTCCCTCACCGATCGCCGGCGCGACGAGGCCGGGGGCCTCAGCGGCAGGCCCCTGTTCGATACGTCGACGCAAGTGCTGGCCGATTTCTATAAACTCACCGAAGGCCGGCTGCCGCTGATCGGCGTCGGCGGCGTCGCCACGGGGGCCGACGCCTACGCCAAAATCCGGGCCGGGGCGTCGCTGGTGCAGCTCTATACGGCGCTGGTGTTCGAAGGGCCGGGGCTGGTCAACGCCATCAACCGCGACCTGGCGGCGCGCCTAAAACAAGACGGCTTCGCCAACGTCGCCGACGCGGTGGGCGCGGACTCTCCTTAGACGAGGGGCGGTCAGGGAAGGAACTGTTCCTTGATGATCCGTTCCTCGAGGTCGTGCTCCGGGTCGAACAGCAAGGTGACGCAGGCATCCGGGTCCTGGCGGACGGCGACGCGGGTGACGTCTTGGACCTCGGTGAAATCGGCGCTGGCGCTGACCGAGCGCAGGCCCGGGTCGATGACGTCGAAGACCACCCGGGCCGTCTCCGGCAACAGCGCCCCGCGCCAGCGCCGCGGCCGGAAGGCGCTGATCGGCGTCAACGCCAAAAGCCCGGCGCCGATGGGAATGATGGGGCCATGGGCCGAAACGTTGTAGGCCGTGGACCCCGCCGCCGTCGCCACCAGGGCGCCGTCGCAGACCAGTTCAGCCATGCGCTCGACGCCGTCGACCCCGATCCGGAGCTTCGCCGCCTGCCGGGTCTTGCGGATCAGCGACACCTCGTTGATGGCCAGCGCCTTGTGCTCCTGGCCTTCGGTGTCGGTGGCGGTCATCGCCAGCGGGCGGATCTTCGCCGGCTCGGCTTCCTCGAGGCGCTGCAGAAGGCCGTCTTCCTGGTAGGCGTTCATCAGGAACCCGACCGAGCCCCGGTTCATGCCGTAGATCGGCTGGCCGCGCTGCATGGAGGCATGCAGGCACTGGAGCATGAAGCCGTCGCCGCCCAAGGCGACGACCACGCCGGCGTCTTCGATGGCCACCGTGTCGTAGCGCCGCGATAGGCTTTTCAGCGCCGCTTCGGCTTCCGGGCCGTCGGCGGCGGCGATGGCGAGGGTGTCGAACTTCATGTCCCGGTATGTCCTGGTCGGCCTTAAACCTTTAAGAGAGCGCCCGGTTTGCCCGGTTTTCACCGCCGAGGCAAGGCCAAGTTGGCTTTCCGGGGCCGGCGGGCGGGGGGATTTTGACGGAGTGCCTACTTCCCCACGAACTCGCAATCGGCGGTCAGCAGCGCGCCGACGGCGCCGGGGCCGGGGTTGGTGGTCTGGCGGGTGACGATGACCTTGCCGGCGCGGTAGTAGAGGGAAAAGATCCAGACCCCGAAATCATCGACGTCGGCGACGGAAATCTGGGTCTCGCTCTTGAACACGATCGGAAGCGACTGTTCGTTGCCGGCCCATTTGACCCGGATGTGGCCGGTGTCGGAATCGTCGGACAGGAACGTCAGCGTGCCGGTGCCTTTCGGCGGCGGGCCGGCGGGGTAGAACTCGGGCATCCAGTTCTCGATTTTCGATTTGCCGTCCGGGTCCATGTTGACCCGGTGGCCCTTGAGGCTGCCGCAGGTGGCGCGGAAGACGACGTCGGCCGCGACAGGCATTGGCGCCAACGACGTCCAGGCGAACGCCGCAACGGCGGCGGCGACGGCGAATTTTTTCAATCCCCGCATGCCGGAGCATAACGCGATCAGGGCGAAAGGGTGTGATTAAAAACAAGCGGTCCAGGCGTTATAGCGTGTCAGGGTTGATCGCGATCACACGATCAACCCTGCGTTCAGACGCCACTTGGGCTGACGCCCGCTACGCGGCGGGTTGCGGCATGCGCCGCAACCAGAGCGCACCAAGTTCGATTGATTCCATTCAAACTTGACGCGCTCTAGCGTCTTTTTTTCCGTTTCTTTTTCCGGCCGCCCTTTTTGTCCGCCGCCGGCTGGTCCGGGACCTTGTGCGTTGTTTCCCCGAAAATCCGCCGGGCGTTGCCGTGGGCGATCATGGCCGCGGCCTTGGGGTCGAGGCTGCCGAGCAGGCGCCGCGTCACCTTGATGTTCTTTCCGTACCGCCGGCCTTGATATTGCCTGGTGCCGAACCGGGAATCGGTGCCGACCATGAACCGGTCCGGCATATCCTCAAACAGTTTTGCCCAGTCCTCGTACAGGTTCCTGTCGGCATTGATGATCGGCCCCAGATGACCCCATTTCAGTTCGCCCCTGCCGCCGACCCACTTCATATTCATCATCATGTTGGGATAGGTCTCGAGCAGCCTTCGCGCGTTGACGGGGTTGGTCATGCCGGTGTGCGCCAGGATCAGCTTGAGGTTCGGATAGCGTTGATAGAGAAGCGCGAAGCCGCCGTAGAGTTTTTCCTCGTATGAACCGCCGCCCTTTGCGTTGGGCTCGGCGTGGATGTCCAACGGCACCCCCTTGCGGGCGGCGACGCCGGCAACCGCCAGCATCGGTTCGAAATTGAGGGGAAAGGTAATGATCCCCCCGTGGCCTTTTTTATCGAAGTGATAAGGGCCGATTTCCCCGACGCCCAGGCAGCCGCCGTCATCCAGGTCTTTTTCAAGGCGCTTTAGGCGCCGTTCCAGGTCCGCCGGGTCGTAGCCGTTGTTGTAGGCATCGTGCATCCAATTGGTCAGGTAGGTGCTGCCGCAGAGCCGCCCGCCCCGGTCCCCGGCCATTTCCGGCCAACGGCGCCGGTCACCGGCGTTCATTTCCCCGTCGCGAAAGATCCCTTCGTTGGGGGTCGGCAAAACCAGCAGCCGTTCGACCCCGGTTTTGTCCATCCACGCAAGGATGTCGGAGACACCGGCTGAATCCCTGTTGAACACATGCACATGGGTGTCATAGATCGGGCCGGAATAGGGTTCGCCCACGGGCCTGCCCGGACGGCCAGGGTCCAGGCCGCCATTGCGGATTTCAAAATCGGGCGGCGGCAGCGGCGTTTTGATGCCCTGTCTGGGACCCTGGCCCAGGGCGGGGCCTGAATAAACGGCGAACAAGATCGCCAAAACGACGAACGCGCGCGGGCTTGCCATGGCGCCCTCCGGTATCGGTGTACGACCGGGTTTTAGCATACGGTGAAAGGCTTAGGGAGGTGTTTAACCGCCGGTGACGTTCATGTGGCGGGCCAGCGCCGGACCGCCGTTGTCGCGGTCGATGACGAAATCGTGGCCCTTGGGCTTGCGGGCGATGGCGGCGTCGATGGCGGCGTCCACCACCTCGTCGGCCTCCGACGCCCGGAGGGGGGCGCGCAGGTCGGCGGCGTCGTCCTGGCCCAGGCACATATAGAGCGTGCCGGTGCAGGTCAGCCGCACCCGGTTGCAGCCCTCGCAGAAATTGTGGGTCAACGGCGTGATGAAGCCGAGCTTGCGCCCGGTTTCCTTGACCTCGACATAACGCGCCGGGCCGCCGGACTTGTAGTCCAGGTCGGTGAAGGTGAAGGTCTGCTCCAGGCGTTCGCGGACCTCCGACAGGGCCAAGTACTGGCCCGCCCTGTCGCCGCCGATGTCGCCCAGCGGCATGGTCTCGATCAGGGTCATGTCATGGCCCTCGTCGCCGCACCAGCGGATCAGCGGTTCGATCTCGTCGTCGTTGAAGTTCCTGAGCGCGACGACGTTGATCTTGATCGCCAGCCCGGCGTCGCGGGCGGCGCGGATGCCTTCCCGCACCTGGCCCAGATCGCCCCAGCGGGTGAGTTCGCGGAACTTGTCGGCGTCGAGGCTGTCCATGGACACGTTGATGCGCTTGATGCCGCAATCGACCAGCTCGGAGGCGACTTTCATCAACTGGCTGGCGTTGGTGGTCAGGGTCAGCTCCTTCAAATCGCCGCTTATCAGGTGCCGGGACAGGTTGCGGAACAGGCTCAGGATATTGCGGCGGACCAGGGGCTCGCCGCCGGTAATGCGCAGTTTTTTCACGCCCTTGCGGACGAAGGCGGAGCACAGCCGGTCCAGTTCCTCCAGGCTCAGCACGTCGGCCTTGGGCAGGAAGGTCATGTTTTCCGACATGCAGTAGACGCAGCGGAAATCGCAGCGGTCGGTCACCGAAACCCTGAGATAGCTTACCTCGCGCCCGAAGGGGTCGATCATTGGAATCCTCGCCTTTTTTTAGTCCCTATGGAGGTAATGTAGGAACCGGATTCTCCATTGTCGCCCATAAAAATCCTGGGGAAATTGACCTTGGTCATCCGCCGTCTCCGTCGCCGTCCTCGGAGGGCGCCAGGCCCTTTTCCTTCATGTCCTTGGCCGCCATCTGGCGCAGTTCCTCGCGTTCGCGCAGGTAATCGTCGGTGGTCCGGGGTTTCGGCCGGGCGGCGCCGGCGAACGGATGTTCGTCCTCTTCCGCCAGGGCGAAGACCCGGCACTCGTCGCACATCTTCAACCGCTCGGTGCCGCCCTTTTCCTGGAACATGGCGTGGCCTTCGAGCTTCTTGACCATGGTCTCGATGGTCGATTTGGCGCCGAACGGCTTGGAACAGCGGATGCACTCGAACGGCTCGTCCTCCTTGATCACCTGATGCGCGCGGGCGGCCTCAAGGAAACTGAGCCGGGGGACGAGGGTGATCACCTTTTCCGGACACGTGTTCCCGCACAGGCCGCATTGTACGCAGGCCTCCTCGGCGAAGCTGAGCCGCGGCTTGTCCTCGTTGTCCTTCAGGGCCCCGGTGGGGCATGCGCCGACGCACGCGAGGCACAACGTGCAACCCTCGACGTCGACCTCGACGGCGCCGAAGGGCGCGCCTTCGGGGAGGGTGATTTCATCGACCTTGTCGGGGGCGGCCTTGTACAACTCGGCCAGGGCGAGGCTCATCACCGAGCGCTTGCGCCCGAGGCCCAGGAAATCGGCGTTGGGCAGGGGGGCGAGCGCGTCGAGGCCATAGAGCCGGTCCTCGAGGGCCGCCGGGTCGGTGTCGTCGACGATGGCGAACCTTTCCCTGCCGTAGCCGAGGCCGTCGAGCACCGCCTCGGCGAGCGCCATTTCGGACTCCAGCCCGGCCTTATCGTCGGCTTGCGCCGACCCGACCAAAACCAGCACCCGTTCGGCCCCGTAGGCCGAGGCCGAGAGCAGGAAATCGAGGCCCACCTGAGTCACCTGGTTGAGCGCGAACGGCAGCACGTTGGCGGGCAGGCCGCCGCCGTTGCGGGCCAAGGCGTCGATCATGTCGGACCCGAAACCCTGGTCATGGACCAGGACCCGCGGCGCCTTGGCTTTCTTGCCGTCGGCCGCCAGGTAGGTGCGCAGCACCGTCCTCAGGCGCTGATAAAGCCCGTCGCCGGCCGGCAGCGTATATTTGGCGGCGCCGGTCGGGCAGACGCTGGCGCAGGTGCCGCAGCCGGCGCAGATATAGGGGTCATAGGCGACCCGGTCGTTGACCGTATCCGGGGTGATGGCGCCGGCCGGGCAGTTATCGATGCAGCGCGTGCACCCGGTGATGCCGGCGCTGGCGTGGGCGCAGAGGCTTTCGTCGTAGTCGATGTAGCGGGGCTTTTCGAACTCGCCGACCATGTCGGTGAGTTGCAACAGCGCGTCGCCGATGAGCGCCGGGTTGCCGGGGTCGGGGTTGAAATAGCCGTCGCGCTTTTCCGGCGCCGTGAACAGCGGCGCGCCGCCACGCAGATCGAGGATCAAATCGCAGACCGAGGCGCCGCTTTTGCCGGCGCCGTCGAAATTGAGGGTTTCGCGGGACGACGCCGAGGCCGCCTGGAACGCCTCGATGGTGACCTGGAACTGGCCGAGATGCCCCTCGGCCTGGGTCACCCGGCCGGTGAACACCGGCACCTCCATCGACGCCGGCGGCTGGACGCCCGAGCCGGGCTCCAGGATCACGGTGACGTCGAGCCGCGAGGCGACCTTCTTCGCCGCCTCCAGCGCCCGGTCGTCGTTGCCGAGCACCAGCAGCACGCCGCCCGAAATCATGGTCACCGAGGTCGCCGCCTCGAGGTCGAGGGCGGCCTCGGCCAGGAGCGCCGCCATCTTCGCCGTTGCGGGAGTTTTTTTGGTGGCGTCCCTGGACCAGCCGGCCTTCTCGCGGATGTTGACGAATTGGGCCGCCGGGGCGTTTTCGCCCATTTCCTCCAGGGTCTCCAGGAACAGGGGCGCTTCCTGGGTGCAGGCGACGAGAAGCCCTGACCCCCCGGACTCCTGGCCGGCGAGGCGCTGGAATTCCTCGATCTGGGTGCGGCAGAGGTGGCTGGCGACGTTGAGTTCGCCGCCCTTCTTATCGCCGCCCTGGCAGGCCTTGGCCAGCGCCTTGCCGTCAATGGTCATCGTGCCCTCGCAATTGCATACGAGGACTTCCTTGCCGTTCAGCTTCATTGAGTAGAAGCCTTCCTCCCAGGGGAAAGCAGTGATTGGACCGCCGTTCCCAGGCGCCGGGGGCGATGCGCCACCCCGGGCCGATGGTTATTCATTACCGGCCTTTATTTAAGGTACCGAGTCCCGTTTGTCGCTCTTTTTTTGTCCCGGTCGCGGCAAATGCCGCTCCTCGCCTGTTGATAATTTTACTTCTTATCCCCCTGACCGGCCGGAAAAAACACCGTATAATGCAGGAATATACAGGGAAGGGGGCGTTCGTTGAGCCAATTGATGACCACCCGCGAGGTCGCCGAATACCTGCGCATCAAGGAACGCAAGGTCTATGACCTGTTGCGCCGGAAACGCATTCCCAGCACCCGGGTCACCGGCAAGTGGCTGTTCCCGAAGCACCTGATCGACCAATGGGTGGCCGACGGCACCGAGTTCCCGGACCGGGCCATGCCTTCGCCGCCGCCGGTCTTGGCCGGCAGCCACGACCCGCTTCTGGAATGGAGCCTGAACGAATCCGGCTGCGGGCTGGCGTTGATGCCGGGCGGCAGCCTCGACGGGCTGGAGCGGCTGGCGGCGGGGCAGGCGGTGGTCTGCGGGCTGCACGTATTCGATCCCGAAAGCGGCGACTATAACCGGGCCGCGGTGGAACGCGCGTGTAAGGGCCTGGACGTGGTGCTGATCGAATGGGCGTGGCGCGACCAGGGCCTGGTGCTGGCCGCCGGCAACCCGCTCGGCATTGCCTCGATCAAGGATCTGAAGGCGAAGAAAGCCCGCGTCATCGCCCGCCAGGCGGAAGCCGGCAGCCGCATCCTGTTCGATCACCTGCTGGTCGAAGCGGGGATGAAGGCGGCGGACCTGGAGATTTTGCCGCAGCCGGCCCGCGGCGAAACCGACCTCGGCCGCCACGTGTCGGAAGGCAAGGCCGACGCCGGGCTCGCCGTCGCCTCGGCGGCGCATGCCTTCAAGCTCGATTTCCTGGGCCTGCACCGGGAACGCTATGACCTGCTGGTGCGCCGCCGCGACTATTTCGAGGCCCCGGTGCGGAAGCTGCTGGCGTTCGCGCGTACCGGCGCCTTCAAGGCCCGCGCCGCCGACATGGCCGGCTACGACACTTCCGCCCTGGGCCGGGTCGTCTACAACGGGCCTTGAACCCACTTTAATTGATGCTGGATTTAGACTGAGCCGCCCTTATAAATATCGCGTGACCCGGCAGGGGCACGCGAAAGTTTGAGAGGCTTTTTTTCAGGGTTAAACCCCCGGCGCCCAAACGGAGATGAAGGAAAGGACCGAATCTATCCGTCTTCGACCAAACGTTGTATTTGCAATCCGGAAATCTTGCGCGTGAAACGGAAGATCACCATGCCTGCGATCATGGCGGCGAAGAGCACCATCGATTCCCAGCGCAAGAACGACAGCGAAGAGAAAGCCGGGCCGGGGCAGAGGCCGGCCATTCCCCAGCCGACGCCGAAGATGCCGCCGCCGATGATCAATGCGGGGTCGACGTCTTTTTGAGTCGGCATTTGGAAGGAGGCCTCGCACACCGGTTGGGGGCGCTTGAGGACGAAAGGAAAAGCGATGGCGGCGACGGCGACGCCGCCGCCCATTACGAACGCCAGGCTGGGATCCCAGTTGCCGGCGAAATCGAGAAAACCGATCACCTTGGCCGGGTTGAGCATGCCCGAAAGGGCCAAGCCGATCCCGAACAGCAGGCCGGAAACGGCGGCGGAAACAAGGGCCCTCATGACCCGCCCCCAAGCACGTGCTGCATTATGTAGACAGTGATCACGGCGGCGGCCATGAAGCTGCCGGTGGCAAACATCGAGCGCCTGGAGATGCGGCCGAGGCCGCAGATCCCGCGGCCGCTGGTGCAGCCGTTGCTCAGCGAAGTCCCGAACCCGACCAGCAGGCCGGCGACGACGAGGACCGACGTCGATGAAGTTACGATGAATTTAACCGGTGCGCCCGAGATGGCCTGGAAAACCAACGGCCCGGCGATAAGCCCGAGAAGAAAGACCACCCGCCACACCGTATCGCCCTCCTTCGGCGTCAGAATCCCGCGCGTGACGCCGGTAATGCCGGCGATATGCCCGTTGAAGGCCAGGAGGATGACGGCGGCGGTGCCGATAAGCACCCCACCCAAGAGGGAAGCTATGGGAGTAAAGTTTTCCATATTGCCTCTCCATATTGCCTTTGTGTTAGTCGGTTCGGAAGGAAACCCACAGTTTCGGCGGCGGGCGCCCGGCGGCGCACCGAAGGATAATCCTCTTACCAGCGATAGGTAGCCCCGATCGTGCCCTCGTTCTGGTTCATCTTTAAATTCACGTTCTGGCCGCCGATATTGGGGTCGCTACCGGTAATGTCGGCCTCGAAGGCTCGGGCATGGGCCAGATTCAGGATGCCGTTTTCGGAGACCTTGTAATGTATTCCAAAGGTGGCACGGGACCGCCCGCCGTCATTCGGTTTTAGAAACTGTACTTGAAGGACAACTGGGTGCCGTACTGTTGCGACGTAAGCTTGACGCCGGGGTTGTTGGCACTAAAGCTGTCGCCGCCGCCGCTGTCGGTCACACTCGTTACCGGGGTGACGAAGGCGCTCCAGCCGAACTCCATGGTGTTGGAGAACTTGAGGGTCGCGCCGGCGGTGAAGTGGTGTTCGACGATCGCCGGCAGGAGGACATTGGCGAAGACGTGCTCTTCATCGATCGGAGAGTTGTTATAGTTGTAACCGGCGCGGAGGGTCAGCGCGTTGTTCAACTGATGCTGGACGCCGAGGGCGAAGACGGTCAAGTTTTTCCAGCCGAACCCGCCGTCGGCCTGCGGCCCGGAGCCGAGGGTCTTGATGTTTTCGTTGTTGATATGCTTGACGCCCAGGGAGATGGTGGTGGCGTCGGTGGGCTTGATGTCCATGCCGACGGAGACCACCGGCGGGCGGTCGACGGTGCTGTTGAAGATGTTCTTGTATTTTAGGAACCGTTCCATCCACACCCGGGAATGATAGTCGGCGGAAAGGGTTATCAAGTCGCTGAGGTCAAGGACCGCGCCAATCTGGAAGCCGGCGCCCCAGGCCTTATCGACTTTGCTGGGGGGGGCCGGAGAGGGGCGCGGCGAAGGTGTTATCCAGCGAGTCGGTTTTCATGTCGGCCTTGATGACGACGAGGCCGAGGCCATAGGACTGGTTCTTCGTAGGCGCGTAGGCGACAGCCGCCTGGACTTCAAACATCCGCCAGCGCATCTGGTGATCAAGACCGCCCTGGGCTACACCACCGTTGTTAGCATTACCGGTGCGGGGCTTGCCCCAGTCCGAGGCGCCGCCGCCGCCGGGGAAGAAGGCAAAGTTGACGCCGACGTTATCGTTGAGGCGGTAATTCGCCGCCATGGAACCGTTAGCGAAGGCCCTGGCGCCACTGGAACGCGGCGCGCCGCTGTTGTCACCGAAGGCGGTGCCGTCGATCAACACTTCACTTTCGGCAAACAGGACGCCCATGGAAATCACCGCCTCGCTGCCCATGCGCGCGGCCAGGGCCGGGTTGACAGCGGCCGACAAGGCGTCGGTGGCGAGGCCTAATCCGGCGCCGCCCATGCCGCATTTAGAGGTGCCGATGCATTTCGGCAACTGGCCGTTTTCGGCGAACGCCGGCTGCGAATGAGCGCCGAAGCCGGCGGCCAGAAGAGCGGCGGCGACCAATGTTTGTGTTTTGGTAATTGACATTTGAAATTTCCCCTCTCCGATGCCCGGCCCAGCACCAATAATGCGCTGATTCCCAGTTTCGGTTTCCCATCACCGTTATCCTGACCACAGCCCAATGAAGAAACCCGCAAAGAAGTAGTACTATGCTATAAAGGGTCAAATTACCCGGCGAGGTGTTGCTTCTATGCAACATCCATATGGGGAGAAGGGAATCCTTGGCCGTATGAGCCGGATATTCCCTTGTTGCCATATTGCCTCAACGGCCCCTGAAGGGTGGTTACAGGGGTATGTGTAAACACCCAGGTACTACCGGTGATTTTGACGCAGCCGCTATTTTACCATTAACCTGGGTGTGGTTTTTTAACGGACCGTGGGCTCACCGATCATTATCGGGAGATGGACATTGCCGAACGTCATGACCGACCAAGCCGGCAAGCCAAAAACACAGCCTTCCGAGGCCGAGTCTCCGTTAACCCGCCTGTTCAACATGTGCGACCCCAAACAGGCGAAGGAATTTTATACGCCCGAACGGCGTTCGGTGCGCATCCACGGCCATTCGACCACCATCCGCCTTGAAAGCGCGTTCTGGACGGTGCTGGAGGATTTGGCCGCCGAGGAGCAGACGACGGTGGCCGGCCTGATCACCCTCATCCACGACCGCTGTCAATTCAGCGATTTTTCCAACCTCGCTTCCTGCCTGCGCGTGGTTGGCCTGAAATATATCGAATATTATGCATCGACCTCGCCGGATAAATCCACATAGCCGGCGACCAAAACCCCTTTACAGCCCTTCGATGATACTACTTAACAAGCCTTGAACTTCTTTCGCCATCGCCCCCAATTCCGGGTTGTCTATGGCCTGCATGGAAACGATGGGATTGACCGCCGACACTTCGACGGCGCCGTCGCTTGTTTCCTGCACCAACACATTGCACGGCAGCATGAGGCCGATTTTGTCTTCGGCCTGGAGCGCCCTGTAGGCAAACCCGGGGTTGCAGGCGCCGAGGATGGTATAGGGGCGGAAGTCAACGTCCAGCTTCTTCTTAAGCGTTGCCTTGACGTCGATGGTGGTCAGCACGCCGAAACCTTCTTCGCTCAACGCGCCGGTTACTTTTTCCACCGCCTCGTCAAAGGGCAGCGACAGGGTCTTGCTGAAATGGTAATCCACGGCTTTGTTCCTTTTTGTTTTTCAAGTCGGGCCAAGCGGCGGGCACGGGCGGCAACTCGACACGTTGGGTTGGAAAATCCATATGTGAGTCCATCGGCGTTGCCGCAAGCCCCCCCCCAGGCCCCCCGAGGAGAAACCATGGAAATCAACGCTGATCATTCGAAACGCGCCGCCGCCGAGGGCTTTTCCCGCCTGGCCCAGGCCGACGGCCTGATGGCGCAACTGTTTGGCGGCGCTGAAAGGTGAGGGTGCCGGGATTGAGCCCCGAACTATTATAAGGAAAAACGAGATATGGCCGCCTATATCGTCGTCCAGTTAGAAATCACCGACCCCGAGACCTTCGAGACCTACCGCGCCCAGGTGCCGGCGACTTTGGAGCAATACGGCGGCGAATTCATCGTCCGCGGCGGCGATAGAGAGGTTCTGGAAGGCGAATGGCCGTGGCCCCGGATGGTGATCCTGAAATTCCCCGCCAGGAAAGCCGCCAAGGCCTGGCACGCCTCGGCCGAATACCAAGGCCCGAAGGCGCTGCGCCAGGCGGCGTCGAAGGGCAACATGATCGTCGTCGACGGCGTCTAGTTTTGAAGCCCGCCCCGCTGCCCGCAACGGACGGCGGGCCGCTTGTCAGGCCGCTATGGCACCGATGATATCTTTGTATTCGGCCTCCGGGAAGGCGGCCATGGTCGTCGTCCGGACCGCGCCGACGGCGCCGATGCTAAGGGCGAATGTGGCCGCCTTGGCGTTATCCGGCATGTCGTAGACGACGACGATATCGTAGGCCCCGAGGCAGAGATAGAACAGCTTCAACTCCCCGCCCAGGTCCCGGGCCAGCTTTTTCACGTCGTCGAGGCGGCCTGGCGATTCTTTGATCTTGCGGATACCCATCTCAGTGTAGTTGACGAGGCTGATGTACGTAGACATAGCGCTCCTCCGTTGTTTGACGTCTATGAATGAACCCCGCGCGCGCCTTCGTGGCGGGCGCGTCGAACGCCCCGGATGTGGACGTCCGTCCAAACTTCTCCGTCCTTTAAGTTTACCTCAAGTGGGCCTCTTCGGCGAGGGAACACACGGGGACGCGGATGTCCGCCTCCGGCTTTTCCTTGACTCCGTACTAAGGTACGGGGTGTAGAATAATGACCGTGCATTGGAAAAGGACTGGTGAGATGAGTTCTCAGACCACCGCGACGACCATCGGAAAAGCGGCGAAGCGGGCCGGCGTCGGCGTCGAAACCATCCGCTTTTATGAACGCCGGGGCCTGATCGCCCAGCCGCCGAAACCGGTGGCCGGCGGTTTCCGCGATTACCCGGCGGCGACGCTCAGCCAAATCCGCTTCATCCGCGAGGCCCAGGATCTGGGCTTCTCGCTCGAGGAAATCTCGGACCTGATGTCGCTGCGCGCCGATCCGAAAGCCGACTGCGCCCAGGTCCAGCGCCGGGCGGAGGCGAAATTGGCCGAAGTCCGGGACAAGGTCGAGAGGCTGAAAGGGATCGGCGTGGCGCTTGAGCGCCTGATCGAGGCCTGCCCCGGTAAGGGCTCACTCGGCGCGTGCTCGATCATCGAGGCGCTCGAAAGTGATTAGACCAAAAACCAAGGAGACGAAACCATGACCGACAAACACCAGATAGAGGTATTCAGCGCCGGCTGCGCCGTCTGCGAGGAAGCCATAGCCAAGGTCAACGAGATCGCGTGCCCGTCGTGCGCGGTGACGGTGCTCGACATGACCGACCCCGCCGTCGCCGAGCAGGCCAAGGGGCTCGGCATCCAATCGGTGCCGGCGGTGGCCATCAACGGCGAGCTGGCCGACTGTTGCGCCGGCCGCGGCATCGACGAAGACACGCTACGCGCCGCCGGGCTGGGCCAGCCGCTTTAGCCCCCCTACGACCTTTCCTTCGGCGCATTCGGAAAGAACGCCTGGCGGCCCTTGATCCTGTAGGCGCCGATGGCGGCCTGGCCTTCCGCGCCCAGCACCCAGTCGATGAAGGCCTGGGCCTCCTTCGCCTTCACGTGGGGGTGCTTTTTCGGGTTGACCAGAATAATGCCGTACTGGTTGAACAGCCGCTCGTCGCCTTCGACGAGGGTTTTCAAGGCGCCTCTGTTCCTGAACTTGAGCCACGTCGCCCGGTCGGTCAAAACGTAGGCGTTCATGGCGCTGGCGGTGTTCAGGGTCGCCCCCATGCCGGCCCCGGTTTCCCGGTACCACGAGCCCGAGGCCGCCTTCGGGTCGGCGCCGGCCGCCTTCCATAAAGACAATTCCTTCTTATGCGTGCCGCTGTCGTCGCCGCGCGAGGCAAACACCGCCTTGGCCTCGGCGATTTTCGAAAGCGCCTTGGCGATGTCCTTTTCGCCGCCGACGCCGGCCGGGTCGGCCCCCGTTTCATTGACCGGCCCCAGCAGGACGAAGTCGTTGTACATGACGTCGAAGCGCCCGACGCCGAAGCCGTCGGCGACGAATTTCTCTTCCGATCGCTTGTGGTGGACGAACAGCACGTCGGCGTCGCCGTTCCTGGCCATGCGCACCGCCTGTCCGGTGCCGACGGCGATGACGCGGACGGTGATGCCGGTCCTGGCGGTGAACCGGGGCAGGATGTGATCGTAGAGGCCTGAGTTCTGGGTCGAGGTGGTCGAGGCGACGGTGATGAACGTTTCCGCCGCCGCGGAACCGGCAACCAGCGCCGCCAAGGCAACAACCAATCCGGTCATCAGTCTTTTCATCGTCTTTGTCCTTCCCCGTTTGGGCCCGGTTTGGACGGTTTTCTTTTCAGATTGTCCCGGCCGCGCCGCCACCACAGGAGATCACCCTTGAGGAACGCCCGCGCCAGGTCGTTTTCCGGTTGCTTGAAAAACCGGTCCGCCGGCGCCATTTCCAGCAGCCGCCCGCGGTTGAGGAACATCACCTCGTCGGCGAGCCGGCGCGCCTGGGCCAAATCGTGGGTGGTCATGACGATGCGGGTGCCCTGGCCGTGGATGGCGTTGATGATCTCCTCTACGGCATGGGTAGAGGCGGGGTCGAGGCTCGCCGTCGGCTCGTCGAGGAACAGGACTTGCGGCTTCAGCGCCCAGGCCCGGGCCAGGGCCAGCTTCTGCTGCTCGCCGATGGACAGCACCCGGGCCGGCGTCAGCGACAGACGCCGGAGCCCCGTATGGCTCAAGGCGTCGTCGATGATGGCCGGCCAATCGGCCTGCGGCGTGCGTTTAAGCTTCAGCGCATAGGCGACGTTGGCGGCGGCCGACCTTCTAAGCATCACCGGGTGCTGAAACACCATCGCCTGGTCGCGGCGGGGATCGCCGCCCTTGGCCCCGCGCCATGAAATCCGTCCGGCGGAGGGTTCCAAGAGACCGTGGCAGAGCCTGAGAAACAAGCTCTTGCCGGCCCCGTTGGCGCCCAGGATCATGGTCCGGGGCCCGGCCTCCAGCGTGCAGTTAAGGTCCTTGATCAGGCGGGTGCCGCCGATCTCGAACGAAACATCCCGGAAGGTGAGCGGAAGGATCATCCGAGCCGCCTTTCCGCCGCTTCCTTCAGCGCGAAAGCGGCGCCGTTGACGCCCAGCGACAGCGTCATCAGCACAATGCCGAGCCCCAGCGCCAGCGCTAGGTCGCCCTTCGATACCTCGAGCGCGATCGCCGTCGTCATCACCCGGGTCACGTGGTCGATGTTGCCGCCGACGATCATCACCGCGCCGACCTCGGCCGAGGCGCGGCCGAACCCGGCCAGCACCGCCGTCAACAAGGAATAGCGCCCGTCCCACAACAACGCCGGAACGGCGCGCCCCGGCCCGGCGCCGAGCGAACGCAGTTGTTCCTCGTATTCCACCCACAGGTCCTCGATCACCTGGCGGGTCAGGGCCGCGATGATCGGCGTCACCAGCAGCACCTGGGCGATGATCATCGCCGCCGGGGTGAACAGCAGCCCGAACACCCCCAGCGGCCCGGCGCGGCTTAGAGCCAGATAGACGATCAGCCCGACCACCACCGGCGGCAGCCCCATCAACGCGTTCATGGCGACCAGCAGCGCGACGCGGCCGGGAAACCGGCATAAAGCGACCGCCGCGCCAACCGGCAGGCCGACGGCGGTGGCGACGGCGACCGCCAGCAGGCTGACTTGGAGCGACAGCCCGACGATCTCGGCCAGGCCGGCGTCGAAGCCGAGCACCAAGCCCAAGGCGGCGCCAAAGGCGTCGGAGAAATTGGTCATGTCAGAAAGCCCACAAGCTCCCACAAATCATGTATTTTTTACATAATATGGAAAAAAATGGTATTTAAAACATAAAAACAACAAATAAAGTCACAATCGTATTTTCAACCACAAAGACTCAAAGAAGAAGGAAAAGAAGGATTAATATTTTTTCGTGTCTTAGTGCCTTTGTGGTTTACCTTGCCTTCCGCGCCTCTTGTAATCCCCGCGCCCGATAACCATAGTCTTAGTCGCCGGGCCGAGAGGCTGGCTCTCTAAATTCCTGGGGAAAACAAAAATGAGCGACGACGAATTTCTGATCGCGCCCGATCCCAAAGACCCGCGCCTGACCGAACGGGTCGAGGGCGCCGACCAGGACGGCAACCCGATCACCACCTCGGTGACCGTTGAGCGCCCGTTGACGCTCTACCTCAACAGCCAGGAAATCGTCACCATGATGTCGATCTGCGACTATCCGGAATACATGGCCGTCGGCTACCTGGTGAACCAGAACATGATCCGGCCCGGCGACCAGATCACCGGCATCGACTACGAGAAAGACATCGACACCATCGTCGTCCGCACCGCCGGCGAGACCGACTTCGAGGACAAACTGAAGAAAAAGACCCTGACGTCCGGCTGCGCCCAGGGGACCGTGTTCGGCGACGTCATGGAGAGTTTCGATAACGTGGTCCTGCCCAAGGACGCGATCATCAAAACGTCCTGGCTCTATACCCTGATGAAGAAGATCAACACCCGGCCCAGCCTGTACCTAGAGGCCGGCGCCATTCACGGCTGCGTGTTGTGCCAACGGGACCGGCCGTTGCTGTACATGGAAGACGTCGGCCGCCACAACGCCATCGACAAGATCGCCGGCTACATGTTCATGAACGACATCGAAGGCGGCGACAAGATCTTCTACACCACCGGGCGGCTGACCAGCGAGATGGTCATCAAGGCGGTACAGATGGAGGTTCCGATCCTGGCGTCGCGGTCCGGTTTCACCGCCTGGGGCGTCGATCTGGCGCGCCAAGTCAACATGACCCTGATCGGCCGCGCCCGGGGCAAGCGCTTCGTCGTCCTCGCCGGCCAGGACCGCATCGAATACGACGCCGCCGCCGCCGACGCCGAGGGCGAGCCGCCGGCCCTGAAACGCAAGGGAGCGGCGGAATGACGGTCCCGGCGAACGTCGCCGGGGTGCTGCTGGCCGGCGGCCGGGCCAGGCGCATGGGCGGCGGCGACAAGGGCCTTCGCACCCTCGGCGGGCGGCCGGTCATGGACCACGTCGTCGAACGCGCCCGGCCCCAGGTCGCGGCGCTGTTGATCAACGCCAACAGCGATCCGGAACGGTTCTCGGGCTATGGCCTGCCCGTCGTCCCGGACGTGATCAGTGACGAGTCCGGGGGCGTCGCCGGGCCGTTGGCCGGCGTGCTCACGGGCATGGAGTGGGCGGCGGCGAGCCAGCCCCAGTGCCCGTGGGTGGCGACCTTCGCCTGCGATGCGCCTTTCGCGCCGAGCGACCTGGTGGAGCGGCTTCTGGCGGCGGTGGAAGAAGAAGGCGCCGACATCGCCTGTGCCGCGTCCCGGGGCCGGGCGCACCCGGTGTTCGGGTTGTGGCCGGTCGCAAAAGCGGGCGACCTTCGGCTGGCCATGACCGAAGAGGACATGCGCAAGATCGACCGCTGGACGGGGCGCTACAAGCTGATCGAGGTGGACTTCGCCGCCGATCCGTTCGATCCTTTCTTCAACATCAACGCGCCGGAGAATTTGGCCGAGGCGGAAAAACTGCTGAGCGCCGAAAAAAGAGGAGCCGCATGAGAACCACTGGCGGCAGGCGGCAAAGCGTTCCGGTCGGCGTCATCATCGAGCGGCGCGAGATCGACAACCCGTGGCAGTACTATACCTGGTCGCCGGTGGCGGTGATTCCCGGCGCCCCGCCCCTGGATTCCGACGGCGAATGGAAGTTGCTGCGCCAAGGCGACGGCTGGGCGCAATACCATGCCGCGACCCTGGAGTTGAAGATCTTCGGCGGCGAAACCGAGGGCTACCGCAAGAACCTTTCCGAGGAACAGCCCTTCGTCTACATCGTGCTCAGCCCCGGCGAGGAGGCCGACGAGCCGGAGGTGATGCCGCTGTTGGCGACGGCATGCCCTTACGAGGCCGAAAGCTACACCGAGGATTCCGAGCAGATCGTCGAGGGCGTGCCGATGCCGCCCGAGATCGTCGCCTGGATTCAGGACTTCGTCGACAAATATCACGTCGAGGTGTTGTTCAAGAAGCGCAAGAACAAGCCCCATGACCCGCGCAAGGGCGGCTTCGGCAAACCCCCGATCCGGAAAGGAACCCGCCAGTGAGCGAAGGCGAAGGCAGGCTCAGCCGCTGGGCGAAACGGAAAAGCCGGGTCCGCGACGGCGCCCCCGAAGCCGAAGCGCCGGAAAAGCCGGATAAACCGGCCCGCAAGAGCGGCTCGGCGGCGCCGGTTGCGGCGGCCGAACGCGAGTCCGGGGCGGTTGGCGATCCTGGGTACGGACCGGCGCCGGTCCTGCCGCCCCTGGAAAGAACAAAGGTCGTGGCCCCGATGGTGCCCCTGGCGGGGCCGGAAGAAGGCGACGCCGATTATGAAGCGCCGCCGCCGGAAGCCCTGGAACTGATGCGCCAGATCGCCGAAGCACCCGAACCCCCGGACGATGCGGACGATAGGGAGGAGGAGGCCGAACTGACGCCCGAACAGCAAGAGGCGGTGCGGAACCTGCCGCCGATCGAAAGCCTGACCAAGGATTCGGATTTCACGCCGTTTTTGGCCTCAAACGTCCCCGATTTTCTGAAACGCCAGGCTTTCAAGGTGCTGTGGATGAGCAATCCGTTTTTCAATTTTCGCGACGGATTGGACGATTACGACGAGAATTTTCGCCTTATCGACAAGCTGATTACCGCCGCCGACAGCGACTATAAACCCGGAAAAGGATATGGGTTGGAAGACAAGGAAGACGAAGACGTCGGCGCCGGCGAGGACGACGGCGGTGGCGAAGAGGCAGGCGGGGACGGGGAGGAAACCGCCGAGGGTGATGAAAGCAAACGAAAAGAACCCCGGAAAAGCGACGTCCGCCGGCCCGACGACGCGGTATAAAAAATCCTCTTTTCTTATACGCTTTATACGCGAACACTTATTCTACTTTTATCGAATACTAGGTTAGTCGAACCTGCGCCACGCCGCGACTCATAAGTCCATGAAAAATATAGGGTTTTAGGAATATAATATTTCCGTGAGTAGCCATAAATCCGTTGACATTCCGGGCTATTTAGCTTTCACTAACAGCGGTAACGGAGGCTCGGGGGCAACGACCCCGAAAAGGTGTAAAAACAACGCACGGGCCTATGGTTTGGAAGGATCCAGCGGCAACGCGGCAATAACGAAGGAAACATCCAGGTGGAGGTATCTCTGGTAATGGGGAGTACCGGAGAAGAAGGCCAAAAGGGGCCTAAACTCCCTGAGAATCTAACAGGACAAAGCGAACGCGCCATTGCCGAAGAGGACATGCAGCGCGCCCACGTGTATGGCCTATTGGCGCGCCTTCTGTCCGAGCCGATGAGCGACGAGACGCTCGAGATCGTCCGCGCCCTCGAAGGCCACGGCGACGACACCGAGTTCGGCCAAGCGATTTCCTCGCTCGGCGCCATCGCCGTGCGCACGGCCCGGACGGTTTCCGAGGAAGAGTACACCAAGCTGTTCTACGGCATGGGCGCCGGCGGCGAGCTTCATCCCTACACCTCCCATTACCTGACCGGGTACGTCTACGAGAAGCCCCTGGCCGAACTGCGCAAGGACATGACGGTCTTGGGCATCGCCCCCTCGGGCAGCTCATCGGAGCCCGAGGACCACATCGCCTACGTCTGTGAAATCATGCACGGGCTGATCACCGGGACATTGGCGGGGGGCGCCGATCTGACGGCCCAGAAGAAATTTTTTGAATCTCATTTGGCGCCTTGGGCGGGGCAGTTCTTCACTGACCTCGAAGGCGCCGAGTCGGCCGCGCTGTATATGCCGGTCGGCACCATCGGCAGGCTTTTCATGGCCATCGAAGCCGATGCGTTCGAGATGGCGGCTTGAAGTGCCGCACGTAAGAAGGCGGCGATCCTAAAGCTTAACCGCTGTTAAGAGTGAACCAATTGGGGAAACTGTCTAGGAGAAGATAATGACAAAATCCAAAAAAGCGCTTCCCCGCCGTGACTTTCTCAAGATTGCCGGTGTTACCGGTGGCGCCGCCGGCGTGGCGGCCGTGGCCTTGAGTTCGAAGTCGGTAAAGGCGGCGGTTCCTGAAAGCGGGAAAAGTTCCGGCTATCGGGAAACCGAGCATGTGAAGAAATACTACGAACTGGCTAGGTTTTAACTAAACCAAACAGGAGACATCCTTATGCTCACCAAAACGAGCGACGGGGTAGCGAATGGCCCCCGTTTGAAGAAAGCCTTGGCCGGCGTAATCGGGGGTTCCATGGACCGCCGTACATTCCTGAAGCGTTCAGGGGTTACCGCCGGGGGCGCGATGCTTGCCTCTGCCATGCCGCTTGGCATGGTCAAGGAAGCCAAAGCGGCCGCAGCCAAGGAAATGACAAAGGTGAAATCGGTGTGTACCCACTGTGCCGTGGGCTGCACCGTGATCGCCGAAGTCGACAACGGCGTCTGGGTCGGCCAGGAACCGGGCTTCGACAGCCCCGTTAACCTGGGAGCGCATTGCGCCAAGGGCTCGGCGGTCCGTGAACATGCCCATAACGAGCGCCGCTTGCGTTATCCGATGAAGCTTACGGGTGGCAAGTGGGTGAAGATTTCGTGGGATCAGGCGATCAACGAAATCGGCGACAAGATGCTTGCCATCCGCAAGACGTCCGGTCCCGATTCCGTCTATTGGCTGGGTTCGGCGAAGTTCTCCAACGAACAGTCCTACCTGTTCCGCAAGTTCTACGCCTTCTGGGGGTCAAACAACGGCGACCACCAGGCGCGTATCTGCCACTCGACCACGGTCGCGGGTGTTGCCAACACCTGGGGCTACGGCGCCATGACCAACCACTTCAACGACATGCACAACTCGAAGGCGATCTTCATGATCGGGTCCAACGCGGCGGAAGCCCACCCGGTTGCCGTGCAGCACATCATGAAGGCCAAAGAGCAGAACAACGCGGCGGTCATCGTTTGCGATCCGCGGTTCACGCGTACGGCTGCTCACGCCGACGAATTCGTGCGGTTCCGTCCCGGCACCGACGTGGGCCTGATCTGGGGCATCCTTTGGCATGTCTTCGAAAACGGTTGGGAAGACAAGGACTATATCAAGGCCCGCGTTTGGGGCATGGATCGCGTCCGCGCCGAAGTCAAGAAGTGGAATCCGGCCGAAACCGAGCGTGTTACCGGCGTTCCGGGTGCGCAATTGCGTCGCGTCGCCCGCACGTTGGCCAACAACCGTCCGGGCACCGTCGTCTGGTGCATGGGCGGCACGCAGCATCACAGCGCCAACAACAACACCCGTGCCTACTGCACGATGATGCTGGCGTTGGGCAACATCGGCACACAGGGCGGCGGCGCCAACATCTTCCGCGGCCACGACAACGTGCAGGGTGCGACCGACTTCTGCATCCTCAGCCACTCGCTTCCGGGTTATTACGGGCTCAAGAAGGGCTCGTGGAAGCACTGGGCCCGCGTTTGGGACGTCAGCTACGACTACATCAAGGGCCGCTTCGCGTCCGAGAAACTGATGCAGTTGAAGGGCTTCCCGGTGTCGCGCTGGATCGACGGCGTTCTCGAAGACAAGAAGAAGATCGATCAGCCCGATAACGTGCGCGCCATGGTTCTGTGGGGCCATGCCTGCAACTCGCAGACTCGTCTGCCGGAAATGAAGACGGCGATGGAGAAGCTCGACATCATGGTCGTCATCGACCCGGTGCCGACGTTCGCTGCCGTCATTCCCGACCGTAACGACGGCGTCTATGTGTTGCCGGCGGCGACGCAGTTCGAGACCTACGGCTCGGTGACGGCGTCCAACCGCTCGTTGCAGTGGCGTGACAAGGTCTTCAACCCGATTTACGAGGCCAAGACGGATCATGAAATCATGTATCTGTTCGCCAAGAAGCTCGGGTTCGCCAAACAGTTCTTCAAGCATATCAAGGTGAAGAACAACGAGCCCTTGGTCGAAGACATCACCCGCGAATTCAATCGCGGCATGTGGACCATCGGCTACACCGGCCAGTCGCCGGAACGGCTGCGGGCGCACATGGCCAACCAGCACACCTTCGACAAGACGACGCTCCTGGCCAGGGGCGGCCCGGTTTCGGGCGAATACTACGGCCTGCCGTGGCCTTGCTGGGGTACCGACAAGATCAAGCATCCAGGTACGCCGGTGCTCTACGATCCTTCGAAGCCGGTCGCCGAAGGCGGACTTTGCTTCCGCGCTCGGTTCGGTGTCCAATACAAGGGTGAAAATCTCCTTGCCGAGGGCTCCTATCCGGTCGGCTCCGAGATCAAGGACGGCTATCCGCAGTTCACCATGGCCATGCTGAAGAAGCTCGGCTGGGACAAGGACCTGACGGCCAAGGAAAAGGCCGCCATCGCCAAAGTCGCAGGCGACAAGACCAACTGGAAGACCGACCTTTCCGGCGGTATCCAGCGGGTCGCCATCAAGCACGGCTGCGCGCCCTTCGGCAACGCCAAGGCGCGGGTTATGGTGTGGACGTTCCCGGACCCGATTCCGTTACATCGGGAGCCGTTGTACACCAACAGGCGTGACCTGTTGCCCAAGTACAAGACCTACAAGGACAAGCAGGCCTATCGCCTGCCGACCAAGTACTGGTCGATCCAGAAGATCGATTACTCGAAGAAGTTCCCGACGATCCTTACCCAGGGACGCCTGGTCGAGTACGAAGGCGGTGGCGCCGAAAGCCGGACCAACAAGTGGCTGGCCGAACTGCAGCAGGACATGTTCTGCGAGGTCAATCCCGTCGATGCCAATAACCGGGGCATCAGGGACGGCCAAGACATGTGGGTCTTTTCTCCGGAAGGCGGCAAGGTGCTTGTCAAAGCGCAAGTCACCGAACGCGTCGAGCCGGGCGTGGTCTTCATGCCTTTCCACTTCGGTGGCCACTGGCAGGGCAAGAGCCTGAGGGGCAAGTATCCGTCGGGAACCGATCCCTATGTGTTGGGCGAAGCTTCCAACATGTGCGGGACCTACGGGTATGACTCAGTCACCCAGATGCAGGAAACCAAGGCTACCCTGTGTCGTATTGAAGCAGCGTAAGGCTGAGGAGGTAAAAAAATGGCACGAATGAAATTTCTTGTTGATGCCGAGCGCTGCATCGAGTGCGAGGCCTGCGTCACCGCGTGCAAGAACGAGAACGAGGTGCCGTGGGGCATCAACCGGCGCCGGGTGGTGACCATCAACGACGGCAAACCCGGTGAGCGGTCCATCTCGGTGGCCTGCATGCACTGCTCCGACGCGCCGTGCATCGCGGTCTGCCCGGTGGACACCATCTACCAAACGGAAGAAGGCGTGGTCCTGCATTCCAAGGATCTGTGCATCGGCTGCGGGTATTGCTTCTTCGCATGCCCGTTCGGGGCGCCGCAGTTCCCGCAAGCCGGGAATTACGGAAGCCGCGGCAAGATGGACAAGTGCACCTTCTGCAATGGTGGACCGGAGGAAGACAACTCGGCCGCGGAGTTCCAGAAGTACGGCCGCAACCGTCTCGCGGAGGGCAAGCTGCCGCTTTGCGCCGAGATGTGCTCGACGAAGGCGCTTTTGGGCGGCGACGGCAACTTGATCGCCAATATCTATCGCGAGCGTGTTGTCGCCCGTGGCTTCGGCTCCGGCGCTTGGGGATGGGGTACGGCCTATCAATTGAAGGCCGGTTCCTAGTCTCCGGCGGGTAATTCGAGGGTTTGGCGGCGTCGTTGATTTTACGGCGCCGCCTCCCCTCGTTTACCCGTTCGAGGGAAAACAAGCCACAGGCCAAGTGGGAGGATACTCATGACAACCCGAAGATTTATTTCATTTTTTGGCGCGGTCGCTTTTTCCGCCCTGTTTCTGGCCGGCTGCCGGGCCGAGGAGCAGGGACGGATCACCGAATTCAAGCCGGGGATTTATCTCGGCAAAAAGGACACAGAGCTCTCAGAGGCCCAGAGACGGCAACTCCACCAGCGCAGCGCCTATCAAGGCAGCGCCACGTTCCTAAGCCGGGGCGGCGGCGGAGTGGCTCAGTCCGGCGTCGATACGAGGGGCCTGAGCACCCGTGTCCAGGGTCAGCGGGCACGGTGAGGCGTTTCGCCGGGTGGCCGCGAATTCGTTGAGGCAAACGAGACAAGGAATAGTTTTATGACTTGGTCAAACATCCGCTACATCCTGGGTGCGTTGGCATTGGCCTTCGCCGTCGCCTATGGGGCGGCGGCGGGGCTCACCGGCTCGCCGACGCTCGAACAGTCGGCCAAGGCCCAGATGCAGGGCTTCGTACCCGGTGGCGCCAAGGACAACGCACCTCTGCCGTGGGGGCCTATCCGCAAGGGGCTGGAGGGTAAGTCAAACGTCAAGGGCCCGATGGCCAACAAATTGGTGCAATCCCAGGGCGAGGAGTGGCGCAACTTCAAGAACGGCCCGTTGTCGCAATTCGGCGGCTGGCTGCTGCTGGCCATATTGGTGGTGTTGGTGCTTTACCGGGTGCTCCGCGGCCGGATCGACATCGACGCCGGACCTTCGGGCCGGACCATCGAACGCTTCAACGCCCTTGAGCGCGCCACCCATTGGCTGACGGCGTCGAGCTTCATCGTCCTGGCGCTGACCGGACTCAACGTCATGTACGGCCGGTACTTCCTGTTGCCGGTCATCGGCCCGGACGCCTTCGCGGCCCTGACCTATTACGGCAAGCTCACCCACATCTACATCGCCTTCGCCTTCATGGTCGGGGTCGTGATAATGTTCGTTCTGTTGGTCAGGCACAACATCATCGACGCCACCGACTTCAACTGGATCGCCAAGGGCGGCGGCCTGTTCTCCAAGGGCGTCCATCCGCCGGCGAAGAGGTTCAACTTCGGCCAGAAATGCATCTTCTGGATCGTCGTCCTGGGCGGTTTGGTGCTGTCGGTTTCGGGCGTGGCGCTGCTGTTCCCGTTCGAGATCACGCCGTGGGCGGATACCTTCGCCTTCATGAACATCTTCGGCTTCGGCCTGCCGACGGATTTGACGCCGTTGCAGGAAACCCAGTTATCGGTTCTTGGGCATGGGGTGGCGGCCCTGATCATGATCGCCATCATTATCGCCCATATCTATATCGGCACCCCCGTCGGCATGGAAGGCGCCATCGGCGCCGTCGCCTCGGGGCAGGTCGACGTCAATTGGGCCAAGGAACACCACAGCCTGTGGGCCGCCGAAATGGAAGGCGAGGCGCCCCCGCAACCGCAAACAGGCGAACAACCGGCGGAATAAACCGCCGGCCCCTTTGGTTCGCTTAAACGATAAGGGCGGCCTCCCGGAAACCGGTGGCCGCCTTTTTCTTGTCTTTTTTCCGGCGACGGCCCGCCTGGGCGGACGCGCGGTGGGAAAAATTACAGCCTGGTGCTGGCGGTGGAGAACTTCTCGCCCGTCGTTATTTCGCTGCCCGACAGGAAGACGCCGGCGACGACGGCGATGATGACGGCGGCGATGGAGCCGATCCAAAACGATTTCATGATGCTTTCCCTCCCAAGTCTGCTGCCCGGCCGAACCGGACAGAGCCATTGTAAAGCAACAAAAAAACGTTGCAACCGGCGCCCCGCCCCGCCGCAAACCGCCGTTTTCCCCGGCTTTACCATGACAGGACGGGCCGGGGACGGTATGTTGAAGTGGAAAAACGCAGGGGGGGGAAGCATGTCGGATCAAGACGGCAAGGACCAAGGCCCGGAACCGGCCCCCGAGGGGGCCAACGCCCATCAGGTGTATCTCGACCTGTTGGAGGAATCGGGCTTTTTCCAGCTGATCAACCACCTGGAGGAAAGCCTGAAGGCGATCGCCGGCGAGCTTCAGTCGTTCAGCGAGAACACCAAGGAGCGCATGAAGGAAACGGAAAACCTGGCCGCCCATGTGCTGACCCTGGAATTGATCCTGGCCGTGATGCTGAAGAAATATCCCATCGACGCGGAAGACCTGAAGGCCGAAATCAAGGACCGCGCCGCGGCCCTGTCGGGCAACGAAGGCGTCAGCCCGACCGTGCAGGCGCTGGCGCTGGATTTGGTCGAGAAAGGCGGGAAGTAATTTTTTAAAAATCCCCTCAGGCGCCGGGCGGGCGCGTCCGCGCCCTTGGCTTGCCGCATAAGCGGCGGCCCCCAGTCGGGGGCTTCTCAAACCAAAATAACAAAGTGATTTTGGCTTTCGTGATTATTCCGCCGCGTCGGCGTGGTGGTCCGTGCTTTCGACCTTGACGGCGCAGAACTTGAATTCCGGGATCTTGCCGAAGGGGTCCAGTTTCGGGTTGGTCAACAGGTTCGCCGCCGCCTCGTTAAAGCAAAACGGGATGAACACCATTCCCTCGGGCACGTCCCTGTCGGCGCGGGTCTGGATGGCGATGGCGCCGCGCCGGGATTCGACCCTGATCCAGTCGCCGGCGGCAAGGCCGAGCGTTTCCAACTGCCCCGGATTGAGGGCGGCGACGGCGACCGGCTCCAGGGCGTTCAAGGCCCCGGCCCGGCGCGTCATGGCGCCGGTGTGCCAGTGTTCGAGCATGCGGCCCGTCGTCAGCACCAGCGGATAGTCGTCGTCCGGCAGCTCGTCGGGCGGCGTGACGGCCGCCGGCACCAGCTTGGCGCGGCCGCTGTCGGTCGGGAAGCCGTCGCCGAAGATGATGTCGTGTCCGGGCTGGTCCTCGTTGTCGCACGGATAGGTCACCGAATCCTCGCGCTCAAGCCGCCCCCAGGTGATGCCGTTCAGGGACTGCATGGTCTGGCGCATTTCGTTGAACACGTCCTCGGGCCCCGTGTACGACCAGCCCAGCCCCAGGCGGTTGGCGATCTCCTGGATGATCCACCAATCCTGGTGGGCGTCGCCGGGCAGGTCGAGCACCGGACGGCCCATCTGCACCTGGCGGTTGGTGTTGGTGAAGGTGCCGGCCTTCTCCAGGAACGATGACGCCGGCAGCAGTACGTCGGCATAGGCCGCCGTTTCGGTCGGGAAGATGTCCTGCACCACAAGGTGCTCGAGCTTCGCCAGGCCGTCGCGCGCATGGCCGGCGTCGGGGTCCGACATGGCCGGGTTCTCGCCCATGATGTACATGGCCTTGATGACGCCGGCATGGACCTGGTCCATGATCTCGACCACCGTCAGGCCCTTTTCGCGGTCCAGTTCGCGTTCCCACAGGTCCTCGTAGACGCCCCGGATGTCGTCGTTTTCCACCGACTTGTAGTCGGGATAGACCCACGGGATCAGCCCGGCGTCGGACGCGCCCTGGACGTTGTTCTGGCCACGCAGCGGGTGCAGCCCGGTGCCGGGGCGCCCGACGTGGCCGGTGATCATCGAAAGCGCGATCAGGCAGCGGGCGTTGTCGGTGCCGTGCACGTGCTGGGAAATCCCCATGCCCCAGAAGATGATCGAGCGCTCGGCGGTGGCAAATTCGCGGGCCACGGTGCGGAGCATCTCGGCGTCGATGCCGCAAACGTCGGCCATTTTCTCGGGCGGGAAACCCTTGATGCTTTCCTTCAGCGCCTCGAAGTTCTCGGTATAGCCCTGGATGTACTGCTCGTCGGTCAGCCCTTCCTCGATGATGGCGTGGAGGATGGCGTTGAGCAACGCCACGTCGGTGCCGGGTTTGAATTGCAGGTTATAAGTGGCGTGGCGGCTCAATTCCTGGCGCCGGGGATCGATGACGATCAGGCACTTGCCCCGTTTGGCGGCGTTCTTCAGGAAGGTGGCGGCGACGGGGTGGTTCTGTTCCGGCCGGGCGCCGATGACGATGATGACGTCGGCGTCGGCGGCGGCGGTGAACGGCGCCGTCACGGCGCCGGAGTTGATGCCCTCCATCAGCGCGGCGACGGAGCTGGCGTGGCAAAGCCGCGTGCAGTGATCGACGTTGTTGGTGCCGAATCCCTGGCGCACCAGCTTCTGCACCATATAGGCTTCCTCGTTGGAGCCCTTGGCCGAGCCGAACCCGGCCATGGCCTGGCCGCCGTCGCGCTCGATGACGGTTTTCAGGCCCGCCGCCGCCGCATCCAGGGCTTCCTCCCAGGGGACTACGCGGAAATGGGTCGAAAGGTCCGAGGGATCGAAACCGTCGTCCGGGGCCTTGGCCACGCCCGCTTTTCGGATCATCGGCTTCAACAGCCGATCAGGGTGGCGGGCGTAATCGAAACCGAACCGCCCCTTGACGCACAGCCGGTTTTCGTTGGCCGGTCCATCGCGGCCCTCCACATACAGCACATCGCCGTCCTTGACGTGGAAGGTGACCTGACAGCCGACCCCGCAATAGGGGCACAGGCTGTCGACCGTCTTGTCGGCGCCGCCTTTATAGATGCCCTTGCCGTCGAGCATGGTCGACGGCATCAAGGCTCCGGTGGGGCACGCCTGGACGCATTCGCCGCAGGCGACGCAGGTGCTCACGCCTAAGGGATCGCCCATGTCGAAGACGATCTCGGACCCGATGCCGCGCCCGGCCATGCCGATGACGTCGTTGACCTGGACCTCGCGGCAGGCGCGGACGCACAGGGTGCAATGGATGCAGGCGTCCAGGTTGACCGCCATCGCCGGGTGGCTGTTGTCCGCCGCCGGCGCCTGGCGGGCGGGGAAGCGGCTTTCCTTGACGCCCATCTTTCCGGCCCAGTCCCAGAACCGGGAATCCGGCTCGTGCGCCGCGTCGGGCGGCGGGTGGTCGGCGAGCAGCATTTCGAACACCACGTCGCGGGCCGATTTGGCGCGCTCCGACGCGGTCAGGACGGTCATGCCTTCGGTGGGCTGGCGGATGCAGCTTGCCGCCAGCAACCGTTCGCCCTCGATCTCGACCATGCAGGCGCGGCAGTTGCCGTCGGCCCGGTAGCCGGGCTCAGGCCGATAACAAAGATGCGGAATCTCCACGCCCTGGCGCTTGGCCACCTGCCAGATGGTCTCGTCCGGGGCCGCCTCGACCTCGCCGCCGTTCAGGGTGAATTTGATTTTGTTACTCACGATTCGCTCCGGAGCCTGCCGTTACTTGCAAATAAGATCATCGGCGAAATGCGCCAACACCATTTTCAGCGAATTCGGCGCCGCCTGGCCGAGCCCGCAAATGGACGCCTCCGTCATGGCCTGGCTCAAATCCTGCAACAGGGCCTGGTCCCAGACCTCCTCGGTCATCAAGGCGGCGGCCTTTTCGCAGCCGACCCGGCACGGCGTGCATTGGCCGCAGCTTTCGTCCTCGAAGAACCGCATCAGGTTAAGGGCCGCGTCCTTGGCGCTGTCCTTGTCCGAAAGGATGACAACCGCCGCCGAGCCGATGAAGCAGCCGTGTTCCTCCAGGGTCCCGAAATCGAGCGGGATGTCGCCCATGGATGCCGGCAGGATGCCGCCCGACGCGCCGCCCGGAAGATAACCCTTGAATTGGTGGCCGTCGGCCATGCCGCCGCAGAATTCGGCGATCAGCTCCTTGACCGTGATCCCGGCCGGGGCCAGCTTGACCCCCGGTTCCTTGACGCGTCCGGAAACCGAGAAACTGCGCCGGCCGGCCCGCCCGTTGCGGCCTTCGCCGGAAAACCATTCCGGTCCACGATCGACGATGTCGCGAATCCAATAAAGCGTCTCGACGTTGTGGACCAGCGTCGGGCGCCCGAACAGCCCGACCTCGGCCACATAGGGCGGCCGGTGGCGGGGCAGGCCGCGTTTGCCCTCGATGCTTTCGATCATCGCCGATTCCTCGCCACAGATGTAGGCCCCGGCGCCGCGGCGCAGGTGGATGGCGGTGGCCTTGTTCAGCCCCGCCGCTTTGAGCTTGGTGATTTCTTGCACCAGCACTTCCCTTAAACCCGGGTATTCGTCGCGCAGGTAGATGTAAACGTCGGCCGCTTCGACCACCCAGGCGGCGACCAGCATGCCTTCCAGAAACCGGTGCGGGTCCGATTCCATGTAGAAACGGTCCTTGAAGGTTCCGGGCTCGCCTTCGTCGGCGTTGACCGCCATCAGCCGCAGGGCGGCGAAACCGCGGACGATTTTCCATTTTTGCCCGGCCGGGAACCCGGCTCCGCCGAGGCCGCGCAGGCCGGATTCGCTCATCAACTCGATCAGCCCGTCGGCGGAACGCTTTTCCGCCAGGCAGTCCTTCAGCAATTCATAGCCGCCGTCGGCCGCATAGGCGTAGAAATCCGTATAGGCCGGGTTGAGCGGATGGGTATGGCCGCCGTCGGCCGCCTCGGCGACCGTAACCACCGTCGCCCCGGTGACGTGGCGGTGCCCGGCTTTGCTGACGACCTCGGCCACCGGCGCCGTCTCGCAACGGCCCATGCAAGGGGCGCGTACGACCCGGACCTTGCCGCCCATCTTCTTTTGCAGGCCGTCCAAAAGATTCCGCGCCCCCATCATCTCGCAGGTCAGGCTGTCGCAGACGCGGATAGTCAATGCCGGCGGCGGGGTCTCGTCCTCGATGACGACGTCGAAGTGGGCGTAGAAGGTGGCGACCTCGTAGACCTCGGTCATCGCCAGTTTCATTTCCTCGGCCAGGGCGGCCAGGTGGCGGGCCGAAAGGTGGCCGTAACGGTCCTGGATCAGGTGCAGGTGCTCGATCAACAGGTCGCGGCGGCGGGGAAGATCGCCCAAAAGCCCGCGGACCTCGTCCACGGCTAGCGGATCGACCTGGCGGCCCTTGGGGAAAAACGGCGAACGCTTGGAACTGCCGCGGATAATGCTGGCGTTTGTCGCAGACATCGGGACTAGGTCATGAACTCATAAATGGCGGCGACCCCTTTCGGGGCACGGTTCTTTTGCCCACTGGTCCGCGTCGTGTCGTCGGTCATGATGCTTCGGCATCAATCCCTCCTAACTCCTTGCCAGTGGACAAAATAACACGTGTCACAGTTGTCGCCATTTATGAGTTCATGACCTTAGGGACTCCTGGGCCTTTTAAGGCCGCCCTTGTTGGCAGGAGGCCGCCCGTCTGGAATTGTGTATACCACTACCCCAATACCGCCGAAAGCAAGGAATAGGAAGTGCGGCCGCATTTCGCTATCTTAGGCTCTTTCCCGGTTGCCGCCGGGAACTAGCCGACCGCTCCCTGGTGCGGCGGCGGATGGAAAGGGCAGGGGCATGCAGGTCGATCTCCGGGTGGCGCAGCTTCTTTCGTCAAGGCTCTGTCACGACCTTGTCGGGCCGATCGGCGCCGTCAACACCGGGCTGGAGCTTCTTCAGGAAGGATTCGACGACGACGGCAAGGCCTTGGGCCTGGTCGCCGACAGCGCCGGCGTGGCCAGCCGGCGGCTGTCTTTTTTCCGCTTCGCCTTCGGCCTTGGCGGCGGGGACAAGGGGAAGTCCACCTTGAGCCAAGCCCGGGACTTGGCGGTCGGGTTTCTGTCCGGCGGCAAGGTCGGCCTCGACTGGCCCGGGGATACGGACGCCCCCCTCCAGGCGCCGGCGGTGAAGGTGATCCTCAACATGGTTTTGATGGCCTCGGAATCGCTGCCCCGGGGCGGCGCCGTGGGCATCGACTTCGCGGTCCTCGACGAGGGGCTGGGCGTTGCCGTCACCGCCACCGGCGACGACGCCCGACTGAGGGAAGACCTGCGATCGGCCCTGGCCGAAGGGGCGGTCGCCGAAGACCTGACGGCGCGCAACGTGCACGGCTATTTCGCCCAGTGCCTGGCCAGGGATTCCGGGGCTCTGATCGAACATTCCCGGGGTTCCGACGGCGAAATCCGGTTTGCGGTTTTGTTTCCGGCCGCCACGGATTGTTAAAAACCAGCCGAATTTTCCGGCTCGTGCACACCATCAAGGGGACGTGCGGGTTTTTGGGCCTGCCCCGGCTGAGCCCGCCCGCGTTTTCAGATCAATGGGTGGAAGGGGCTTCGCCGCGTCAGGCTTCGGCGGCGGCCTTTTGGTCTTCGCCGTCGGGGTTCCTGAGCACGTAGCCGCGTCCCCAGACGGTTTCGATATAGTTTTCGCCGCCGGTGGCGGCGTTCAGCTTCTTGCGCAGCTTGCATATGAAGACGTCGATGATCTTCAGTTCCGGCTCGTCCATGCCGCCGTAGAGGTGGTTGAGGAACATCTCCTTGGTCAGGGTCGTCCCCTTGCGCAGGCTCAACAATTCCAGAATGCCGAATTCCTTGCCCGTCAGGTGGATGGGCCGCCCTTCCACCTCGACGGTGTGGGAATCCAGGTTGACGGTCAAAAGACCGGTCGTGACGATCGATTGGGAATGCCCCGCCGAACGCCTGACCACGGCCTGGATGCGGGCCAGAAGCTCCCTCTTGTCGAACGGCTTGGTCAGGTAGTCGTCGGCGCCGATACCGAGCCCCTTGACCTTGTTTTCCGACTCCGTCAGCCCGGAAAGGATGAGAACCGGGGTGTCCACCCGTCCGTCGCGGAGCCGCCGCAGGACCTCGAAACCTTCTATGTCGGGCAGCATGATGTCGAGAACGATGATGTCGTAATCGTAAAGCTTGCCGATTTCCAGCCCATCCTCGCCCAGGTCGGCGATATCGACGACCATGCCTTCCGATTCCAACATCATTTGGACGCTTTGTTGCGTGGTCGGATCGTCTTCGACAAGCAGGACGCGCATGGTCGGTTTCCAACACCTCGTTAACGAATTCGTTAACCATATTATTAACACGATTCGGGCGCAAGGCCGCCAGTGACCCGTATCATCTAAATTGTACCCATACGACGACGTCCGGAAACCTCGCAACGCCGCCCCCTTGTGATGGGCCAGCATCACGGCGGTGCCGGCGCCTAACCGGACGACCTCGGGAAGCCGTCCTCCGTGTCATGGAATTATGAAAGTGAGTGCTAAACCTTCTTGGTGCGTTCGTAGTCCCCGCACCAGTCGGAGTTTTTGGTTTCCATCCACACCGACGTCAAGGGGCTGGCCTGCGGCGCATAGCGCCGGCACAGGCCTTTCGGGGAATCCTTCCTGAAGCGGCCGGTTGCCCGCGGGTTGGCGGCATTCAACTCGACGGCGCCCGATTCATAGCGTTGCTGTTGCTTGAACTTCCAGCCCGGGTGCCAATAACAGCAGTTCTGGCATGAATCGACAACGTCTTCATCGGCCATGGCTCAAGTCCTTTGCGCTGTTCTGTCGGCGAAGGGGTCATCTGTTATAACAGATTATCGGTTTTCATGTATTTCGGACACCGGATGCGCCCGGACAATAACAGGCCAACGCCATGACAGACTTCGTTTTTCCGTTCCTGTGGGGGTTGGTGGTGCTGTCGGCCTTGATCGGCTGGGGCCGGGTGGCGGCCCGTCTGGCCGGCGCCGCCGAGCCGGACTGGGGCCTGTCCGCCGGCTGGGGCATGGCCCTGTTGGTTGCCATCGGCGGGGTTCTCAGCTTTGTCGGATTAGCCTTGCCGCCGGTGCTGTTCGGACTGGTGTTTTTGGGCGTCGCGGCGCACCTGGCGGGATTCCGGAAATGGCAAATCTCGTTCAAGGGATGGTCCGGCGCCGCCTGGGGGCTGATGGCCGTCGTCGCCGTGGTCATGCTGGCCCGCTATTCGGTCGTCGTCTCGCTCAAGGAGATCAACTGCCCCGACGACGAGGTCGCCTATTTCACCTTTGTCTCCCGGCTGCTGCAGACCGGCACCATCCTGGAGCCCTACAGCCTCCGGCGGCTGACCACCTTCGGCGGGCACGCCTTCCTTCAGTCCCTGATCATCATGGCCGGCACGGAAGAGAACGCCTTCCTGCTCGACCGGGGAATCGGGGCGCTGGTGGCGATGGGGCTGGTGGCCGGGTTCTTCCGCGGCGTGAAGACCAATCCGGCGCTGCCCTATATCGTCGCCATGGTGCTGACGGTCTTCATACCGTTCCCCTTCGGCAACTCTTCCAGCCACCTGAACGGGTTCGTCTTTTTCCTGACCCTGTTTAGGACCTTCCATCTGTTCCCCCTGAACTCCCCGGGGCCGGGGCCGCGCCCGTTGTGGCTGATCGCGATGGTTGGCGCCGGGATGGCGGCCCTGAAGGCGCCGATGATGGTTGCCGCGGCGGCGGCGATTTTCTTCTATTGGCTGATCCCGGTTCTCGGCGAGAGGGAGAATTGGCGCCGCTACGGCGCGGCGCTGGGGCATTTGGGCCTGTCGGCGTCGGTTTTCCTGATCTCGTGGATGGGAATGCTGTACCGGTCCTCGGGCACGGTGCTGTATCCCCTTTTCGGGGGCAATAGCCGGCCCGAATACGTCTCCACCTATTGGGACACCGTGGGTCCGGCGAGGCTGTTGGAGCTGCTTGGGGATTATTTCAGCCAGCCGCTGGCGTTGGTTGCCCTGACGGGGCTTGTTATTCATGTTTTCCGGCGCGGCGACCGGGCCAGCCTGGCGCTTTACCTGGGCGCCCTGGTGGTCGCCGTCGCTACCGCCACGACCCTGACCAACGACACCGCCATCATCCAGCACCGCTTCGTCGCCCCGGCCCTGAACGCGGCCCTGGTGGCGACGGTGATCCATTTCCTGAAGGGGATATGGGAGGACCTGGCCGAAAAGGGCGGGACCCATCCCATGTCGCGGGCCGGCGACGCCATTTTCATCGCCTTCGCCCTGCTGATGGCGCCCTATTCGGTCTATCACAACACCAGCCGGCTGATCGAAGGCCTGGACGTGCGGATAATCACGCCCCAACAACGCGCCGCCTATGCCGGGATGCAGGCGGCCGTGCCCAGGGGCGAGCGCATGCTGGCCATCATCGACCAGGCGTTCGCCCTCGATTATGCCCGCAACACCGTTTTCAACATCGACATGCCGGGCGGCGCCAGCCCCGATCCCGGCATGCCGTTTTTCAAGGGTCCCCGGGCATTGAAGGAATACCTGATCGGGCAGTCCGTCCGTTATGTCGCCTTTCGGGACTTCGAGACGCGGGAATACTGCCTCTACCGCCGCGACGTGTGGGAGGAACACGCCCGCGGCATCAGTTCCCAGTGGCAGTTGCATTCGAAATACTATCTCGACCTGTTCGACGCCGTGACCGAGTTGACCAAGACCGAGGCCCTGGTCTACCGAAAGGGCGGCCTTTCGGTGATGCGGCTTCGTTGACGGCGTTTTCCGGGGAGTCCCTGGGGGTTCCGCCGGCGGGCGGTTTTATTGCGGCAGCCGTTCGAGCTCGATTTTCGCCGCCGGGTATTGGCGGAAATGGGTGACCCCGGTGCCCAGGGTCTTGAGGAAATAGTCCCGGGCCTCTTTCTCGTCGCCCCTAATCAGCCGGTCCTGGGCCAGGAAGAAATAGGCGATGGATTCGTTTTCACGCTGTTTCTTGCCGTCCGGATCCCGGGCCGCGTCCAGCACATCGGCGGGCTGGGCCTTGCCCAGAAACAGCGAAATCAGAACTCCCGGCAGGGTGGTTGCGTCCTCCCGGCCCTTGAAGGCGCTTAAGGCCGCCACCATTTCGCGGCCGTTGCGGACCTGGCTCAGGTAGCGCCATATCAGGGCATAGTCGCGGAGAGAGCCGTCGGCGGTCTCGAAAACGGCGGAAAAATCCTCCACCGCGGCGTCCATCCGGCCCTGGTAAAACTGCAGAAAGCCGCGGCTGAACAGGGCCTCGGCGTGGTCCGGCCTGAGCCGGACGGTTTCGGCGTAATCGTCGATGGCGGGGCCGGCCTGGCCGTTCTGTTCGTACGCCCAGGCGCGGCCGAAAAAGGCTTCGGCGAAATCGGGGTTCAGGTCCAGGACCTGGGTGAAATTCCGGATCGCCTGTTCGTGGCCTCCTTTGGCTTCGTGGGCCCAGGCGCGGCCGAAATAGGCTTCGATATATTTCGGATCGAGAAGGATGGCCTGGGTGTATTCCTCGATGGCGCGCTCGTATAGGCCTTCCTGCTCGAAGGCCTGGCCCTGTTTGGCATAGGCGGCGGCATTGGCGGCGGGTTTGGGCGCGCGCGCGAATGACGGCCCGGCGGCGGTTTTCTTCCTTGCCGCCTCGGCTTTCGCTTTTGCCTCGGCGGCGGCCCTGGCCTCGGCGGCGGCCTTGGCTTCCGCCGCCGCCTTCGCTTCGGCCTCGGCTTTGGCAGCCGCCGCCCTCGCTTCGGCCTCGGCTTTAGCTTCCGCCGCCGCCTTCGCTTCGGCCCCGGCCTTGGCTTCCGCCGTTACGGCTGCCTCGGTAGGCGGCGGGACCGGGGGCGTCCCCGGACCCGCGCCCGGTAAATCCAGGGTGACGGCAAAACCCAAGGTGCCGATGGCGGCCGCGCCGCCGGCGATCCACGCCACCAGGGAGCGCCGGGGTGGTTCCGGTTCCGGCGCCGGTTTCGGTTCGGTCCGGGCCTCCGATCCGGGTTCGGGAACGGGTGCGGATTCGGATTCGGGGGCCGGCGCGGCCTCGCCGGCGGCCCGCTCCTCCCGCTCCTTCTCGGATTTCTTCAGCGCTTCCAGAATCAGGGACATGGCGTTTTCCTAGGGCCGTTTCCGCAGCCGGGGAACGGCCGACCCCCCGATCGCGCCGCCGAGTTGGATCTGGGTCATGGTGCCGACGATGCCGTCGCTTTTCAGGCGGTGGTTTTGCTGGAAGGCGATGACGCGCTTTTTCAGCCGGTCATCGAAAAGGTCGGCATTTTCCAGATCGGCGGGTTGGTCCAGTATCTCCGCCAGCCGCCCCCGAAGCCAGGCCACGTCCCGGCCCTTCATGCCGGACCGGAGGATGGGCCGGACGCCGGGCAGCGGTTCCCACAACACCAGGAATTCGCCGGACCACAGCGCCTGGAGGGCATCGACGCCGGCGGCGATTTCGTTGTCGCCGAGCGCCAGCGTGGCGGTGCGCCCGTCGATGGCGGTGACGACGGCGAACCGCCGGTCCCCTTTGCCGTTGACGAGACTGATGAGGGGGGGGCGGTCGATGTTTTCCATGCTTGCCCAGGACCCCCGGTGCCGAAGGCATTTAAGACCCAGGGCCTGGGCCTCGGCGCACGGATTGAACCCGGCCAGGGGCGGGGGCTTCCGGTTCCACAGGCCGAACAGGAGGGTAACCGCCGTATCCAGCCCGCCCTTGACCCCGGGGTGGCGGAACAGGTTTTCCAGGGTGATTTTTTCGTTGGCGGCGGAAGGGGCCCCTATTTCCCTTGGCGTTTCCCCCCCCCCGTTTCCCCCGGCGGTTCCGCTTGCGCCGCCGGGGCGCCCGGAGCAACAGATGCGATCGGCGTTTCCCTGGGCCCCTTTGGCGGCGTCTTGACCGCGCCCTTGGCGGTCAACCGGTAGATGACCGCCGCCTCCTGGTCCTCCTTTGCCGGGGCTGGGGCCGGGGCCGGTTCGGGGTTCTTCGCCGGCCCGGCGGCGGCTTCCAGGCGGGCCGCCATGATCGGCGCCGAGCCGGTTTCCTTTTCCGTGCGGGTCACCGGGGCGGGAGGTCCGGGGGGCGGAACGGCCACCGTGTCCACGGAGTTGAGGACGACGGCGCCGGCGATGGTTGCCGCCGCCAGCCCGATCCCCGTCAGCCAGCCTATCGCGCCCACCCCTTGCCGGCGTTGCGGCGGCGGGGCCGGGAACTCACGGCCCCGGACCTCGTGGGCCGCGATGCGGGCCAGGGACTCATCGATGCTCGTTTTCCCGCCCGCATAGGCGCCGAGCAGGGAGCGTTCGCATATGGCGTTGATGAGCCGGGGAACGCCGCCGGAGCCGGCGTGGATTTCGGTGAGCGCCCCGGGCGTGATCAGGCCGGCGTCGAGCCCGCCGACCCGCAGCCGGTGACGGATGTAATTGTCCGCCTCCTCGCGGGTCATCGGGTCGAGATGGTAGCGCGCCGTGATGCGCTGGCTGAGCTGGCGCATGTCGCCCTGGCCGAGAATCTCCCTCAGTTCCGTCTGGCCGATGAGAATGACCTGCAGCAGCTTGGTTGTCTGTCTAACGTCAGCGCCTATGGAACAAATTAGCGGTATTGCATAAGAGAGGATTTCTGGTTCATCGTAATGACCCTAAGGGGAATGAAGATGAGACAG
>NZAZ01000103.1 GCA_002686255.1 Rhodospirillaceae bacterium | reverse complement strand
TCAGGGCTACGACCAGTGGGGGCAGAGTGCCCGTTATCGCGCTGCCGAAGCACTTGTACAGGCAGGTTTAAGAGAGGATGCAAAATCTCTCTACGAAGATCTCCTTGGAAAAACACAGGATCCCAGAAAACAGCATCAGCTCAAGCAGCGTTTGCAGCAGCTCTGGTTGAAATAAAAGAGTTGCTTTGCATCTTCTTATGGAAGCAATAAAAAAACGAAAGCAATACTCACGAAAAAAGTATGAAAGTAGAATCAGTCAACTAATGTTGCTTTAGACCGTATAATTTCTTATATGATTATGAACGATAAATTAGTAACTATTTGCTTAATAAGGCCACAGGCTAATGGAGCTATATTTCAAGAAGTGTCTGCATGAGACTCACTAAAGCACACTCCGTCCTCCATCAATGACTATGTTCTGCCCTGTCATATATCCTGATGCATCACTACAGAGAAACTGTACTGCTGCTCTGTACTCATTGGGACGAGCCATCCTACCTAGAGGAATTAGGCTTGTCAGCCTGCTGACGAATTCATCACTCTGATTAGTAAAGACACCTCCGGGTGAAAGGGCGTTGACCCGAATATTCTTGTTTGCCCAGTAAGTTGCTAGGTAGCGAGTTAGGCCGATTAACGCCGTCTTGATTACCGGGTAGGTCACCGGCTTTACAGGTTGTCTCGCTTCGGGTAGACCGGCAATATGGTAAAGTCGCTGATCTGGGGCAAATACTGAAAGATCCGATGCAATATTTAGTATAGTGCCACCACCGTTATCAGCCATCCAGACACCGAAAACCTTGCTACAAAGGAAAGCTCCTGTCAGACCAACTTCAATCTGATAACACCATTGTTCTAATGGAAAATTCTCCAAACGTGAGCTCTCAATCACACTGTTGGCATCTGCCTTGGGATCGATAGCAGCATTATTAACCAATATATGTATACCCTCATTCTCATCGAGAATTAGTTCCAAGGCACATACCACATCATCAGCATCAGTAACATCCAGATGAAGCGGTTTTGCCTTATCACCCAGTTCAGTACAGGCCTTCTGTACTGCCTCATCATTGATATCTGCAACATAGACTGTGGCACCACTCTCTATTAGGGCACTGGAGTGTTGTATTCCAAGCAACCCGGCACCGCCTGTTACCAGTGCGACTCTACCACTTAAATCATAAGTATCAGACTTCACGAACGAATCTGTCCTCCATCAACGATAAATACCGCACCGGTGGAAAAGGCGGAGCGTGGCGAAACCAGAAAAGCAACAAAATCGGCAATCTCTTCTGGCTTGCCAAGACGACGCAGGGCCACTTCGTGATTCAGCATCGCCTGTACCGCAGATGCATCTTCAGCCAATTTCTGCTCCCATACTGATCCTTCGTAAAGCAAATTGCCCGGTGCAACGGCATTGATTCGGATATTCTCCAAAGCTAATGGCCTGGCAATGCCTCGCACATAGCTGTTGAGCGCCGCCTTCGCAGCAGAATACGTCAATGGTGCCCCTAAGACCTCCTGACCACAAATAGAGGAGATGCAGACAACACTGCCACCCTGCTTTGACAATAAGTGTCGACTGGTCTCAACCATATTTGTTGCACTCGTAAGATTAAGATCGATAACTCGACGCCATTCATCGGGAGTTTCCTCCCCTGGAGGTACTGAAGTACCGCTTCCAACATTGCAAACCAAGATATCCAATCTAGAAAAACTGCTTTCAATCTCAGCTAGCATCTGTTTACAAGTTGTAGTATCGGTGACGTCCCCCTGTATTATGGTAACGCGCTCTCCCAGGATAGAGGCTTGTTTTTTTAGACTGGATACATCACGACCATTAATAATGACGTGACACCCTTCAGCATGCAGGGTCTGGGCTATAGACAAACCGAGTCCCCGGGAGGAACCACTAACTAGTGCAATTTTTTCTGATATTTTAAGATCCATGTTCGCCTGTTCAATCCACGTTTATTACAGCCCTTTTGCTGTCCAGCCTCCATCAACGACCAAGTCACTTCCTGTAACATACGAAGAGGCATCCGAGGCAAGAAAAATTGCAGCACCAACTAAGTCTTCAACACGCCCCCAACGCTTTATGATCATTCTTTCCAAACGCTCACGATGAAGTTCAGGATCATTATAACTTCTGATAGTCATATCTGTTTTGATATAACCAGGAACGAGGTTATTTACCCTGATATTTTGTTCGCCAAGATCTAAGGCCAACGATTTGCTCAACATGTGGATACCGCCTTTGCTAGCCACATATCCAGGATTGCCTGGAAATCCTTGAAAGGAACCGATGCTGCTCACGTTGATAATTGAGCCGCCATCAATCATGCAAGCGGCAGCCTCTTCTATACACTGATAGGTCGCCAGCAGGTTCACCTTGATGGTACTAGAGAAACTCTCATACTTGTCGACGGAGTCATCAATCGGCAAAGTTATGCCAGCTGCATTGACAAGAATATCTAGACACCCGTAGTCCTCAATTGTTTGCGAGCATATGGATGCAAACTGCTCCCTATCGGTTATGTCGCACTGTCGGTAACAGTCGCGAATATCTCCATTAGACGGTTCGGCCGAACGAGAAAGACAAACTACATTGGCACCCGCCTTTTTGTAGGCAGTTGCAATTTCAGCCCCTATACCACGCGAACAGCCTGTCACAATGGCTGTCTTTTCCGACAATGAAAACAGCTTGTTAACAAATCTGCTCATTGCCTGTTCAACCCATAACCTTTCATCATTACTTCACAAAGCTTGATATCTTCATGGTTATCGATCTGGAACATTTTGTACCTCTCCATAACATACATGGAGATCTTTCCACTAAGCCTGTTACCCATCTGTTTCAATAATGGTGGCTTAAAAATATAGAAAGACCCGTTTTCCAAGTACTGCTTCTCGATCTGCTGTCTTGGTTTTCTGTCGCGATAGTCATAATTGACTGAATAGGCAATTCCTTCCTGATTAACTTTCCAGATAAAAAAATCTTGAATAGCTGCAACTGAAAGCAGGGATTCAGTTGCACTTTCTTTAATCAGCCTGATAGCTCCAGAAAAGTCGGAAGCTTCACGCAAGGGGGAAGTGACCTGTGGTGTCAGGACATAATCAATAGTATCTCCGTTTTTGAGTTGATCGATATGCTCAATGGCATGCAGCCATGCCTCTTCGGAAGCACTGGCATCGCCTGAAATTTCATCTGGACGGATAATTGGCCTAGCACCATAACGTTCCCCAATATCAAGAATTTCAAAGCTGTCAGAACTGATCCATATGTCCGAGACCAGTTCACAGGCCTTAGCCTGAAGCACCGTCCAAGCAAGCAGAGGTTTTCCGCAAAAATCGATTGTATTCTTGTTGGGTATACCCTTGGATCCCCTTCTTGCGATAATGATACAACTAACACGCATTCAATATGCCCATCCTATTTCTGATCCAAGCCAACTGCTGTTTGAATATCTCAATCCCTTCATCATCTCTGTATGCTTGCATGATAAATGGCCCAGAGTAATTGAACTCCCTGAGCTTCTTGAAAAAGCGGTCAAAATCGGCATCTCCTTGTCCCAGCATCACCGGCCCCCCATCAAGTTGACGATCTTTGATGTGAATATCGGTGATCTTTTCACCATAGGCGGATAATTCTTCTTCTGGGTCATAACCTAGAGCAGCACTATTACCAGTATCGTAGTTCACGGTAATACGGATTGTATCGAAGCGCTCGAGAAGATCTAAAAATGGGTCTGGAGCCAAGTCCGTTTCTAGAGAGAGATTGATCTCCTTCTTTTCCAAATCATTAATGACTGGAGTGATCGCACGTATAAAATTTTCCACTTTATCTTCATTATCAAGAGAAGCATGATCGACACAAGGTATAACTATATCGCTGATACCAACTTCGCCTGATCGGTCAATCAATCGCTTCAATACTTGATTGCTCCGTACCGCAACAGCCTCATCATCGGCATGAAGAGGCGCCGTCATAAAATAGTCTGCACATATGGTCTTTACAGCCACTCCAAAGCTTTCCACTGAGGAAAGTATCTCATCTCCCCCACCTTCGTTCAGCAAAGGATTAATTTCAGCATCATTGAAATCAAGAATGAATTCAATGCAGTCTAGTCCGTTTTTACTTGCAATATAAAACTCATCCTGCCAATAACCTACAGGATGAGCCTGATATCTACCTTGATATTTTGGCAATAGCCTTCCTTGCATCACACCAATCGGATTTATCATATCGGAATTTCTTAGTAGTTAGACTCCCAACCCAAATGCTCTCTTAATTTGCGTGCAATAGGAACTTCCTTATCAAGAATTCTCTTTTTTCCATCTCCCTTTGCTTTTTCTATTTTCCTTACTGCCCCAACTAACTGGCGTAAGCCATTGGGTTCTATAGAAGCTGACTGATCTGATCCATACATGGCTCTATCTAATGTAATATGTCTCTCTAATGAAGTTATCTCAAGAGCTGCAGCAGCATATGAAACTGCTAACCCAACTTCGTGTCCACTATAGCCCACATCACAGTTAAACTTCTCTCTCAATGAATGGATCATATTGAGATTGGCATCCTCATCCCTCATCGGATAGGTTGAGATCGTATGCATCAACTCATATGAGCAACCCGTCTCCTCAAAAATATCAATAGCTTTCTGGATGTCATCATATGTTGTCATTCCAGTTGATATAAAGGTATGCCTTTTCTCTTCAGCCACCATCTTAAGAAGCTCTTCATGCACTATCATCGCTGATGCAATTTTGTTGTATTTAAGATTAAACTGACGCAGGAACTGCTGACTGTTGGTATCCCATGCTGATGCAAACCAATCAACATCCCTCTTGCAGCAATACTCATCAATCTCGTGATACTGTTCTGTACCAAATTCTATCCCTTCTTTCTGGGCGCGTTGTGTGTTCCCCCACGGACTTTCCCTTGGGGAATCAAGGAATTCCTGTGTGTACACCTGATCAATATCACGTTTCTGAAATTTGACAGCATTACAACCTGCATTGACTGCGACATCAATCAAATCCTTACAGATTGACATGTCACCGTTATGGTTAATACCGATTTCACCAATAATAAAAATGGACATTTATCTTCTCACTCTGGATATAATATTTCTATGAAGTCTAGCTTTAATACTTCTTCAAGTAGTTCACGAATAACACCATCGCCTCCCTTTGCTTGAAGGGTGATAGACGCAATCTGCTTAATGATTGGATGGCTATCTGATGGACATGCAGTATACCCGCTTTTCTGCATTATCCTATAGTCATTGAGATCATTGCCGACGTAAAAAATCTTTCTTAAGTCGTATTTTTTTGCACGAACCAGTTCATTAATAGCACTTACCTTGTTGCGAATACCATGCAATACAGGAACCTGTAGTTTTTCCGCTCTAGCCTTTACTACAGGGTTTTTTTCAGTAGAAAGAATATAGGCTGGCTTTTCCAACTTTCTCAATACATCAAATGCCAAGCCATCTCCTCTACTACAACTTACACACTCACTACCAGTCTGATCAATATAGACCAGGTTATTCGTCATCACTCCGTCAAAGTCAAAGACAAATGCACTGATATCATCAATCGTTATATTTTGCAGTAGAGAGTGCATGTTTAACAAATTCCATCTTGGATAGTTGAATCCAATTTAGTAAGTAAAAACCGGCAAAGTCATTATTCAGCACAGTTGGCGGCAATAAATCAGAGTAAACCGTATCTGGAGGTTCATCGCCAAGACTGGAGTCGGGTGTTCTCTAAATTGTAGAGGTCGATATACTACCTGATCTACTCTTTGGCATCATCAGTCACTGCTCGATAGTCATCAAAATAAACCTTCTCAGATTTGATGGTTTTCCATAACCGCGCCACTAAGACATTGTCTCCTAAGCTCTGAGTTATTGTCAAAACCGGATAAATGGCATTGGGATCATTTGGTCGAATCACAAAGAGTACCAAACGTCGATTTAATCGGGTAGCTCGTCCGCAGGTCTCCTACACGCTGCTCTGAGTGTCTGCTTACCATTTTGCACACGGGGTCTACCTGTGCACCAGTCCAGGTATTCCTGGGCCTGATCCCGGCGTCAGACATCACTGGTCGATCAACAGGTCGCTCTCGGTCCCCCCAGTACCTTGAGTGCTTTACCCATCTTCCCGTGCTTTTTTAAATCCTTTCAAACTCCACTTTACAGAGATCGAAGGTAGATTTGTCAACCTCTATCTTGCCCATAGATAGGATTTAATCTTCTCATTCAAGTGTGAGACGAGCACGAATCTTCTAATAAATTGTATTGATCTAACGGATACTGAATAGTAATTATCTTAGCTGTTTTACAAGCAGTCAGATACTCTGAAATAAGAAGCAGAATCTCGTAAAATTTCAGCTTGGAATGCCATGCACTTATGCAATATCAGTCTTTTCTTATTAAAACCCCCTAATTTGAATTATACAAAGATATCATCTAATGAACGGACTATGTTATATTGCTTGAATAATACATAATAAGATGATATATGTTCATTTATTGAACAAATAATCTGGTCAGGAGAGAGGGTTGCAAAAAGAGGATCAACTGACACTCAAGCTGCTTAATACAGTAGAAGAAAAGAGTGATATCAGTCAGCGCCACCTGGCTTCTGAACT
>NZAZ01000102.1 GCA_002686255.1 Rhodospirillaceae bacterium | reverse complement strand
GGCTTGGGCGTGGTTGGCAGGAACCCAATCCAAATCTTGGAAGATGACATGAGTTCCAGCCGTCAAGGTAATGCCGACGCCACCGGCAATGATGTTGCAGAGCGCGACCCTTACCGAGGGATCGTCCTGGAAGCGATCGACGGCTTTCATCCGCGCCTTTGCGTCGTCGGACCCCGTAATCGTCACGGCGGCATCGCCCCTGTCCGTTGAGCGACCCAAACGCTTTATAACGTCTTCCTTTGTCTCGACTTTGATGCCGCGGGGCGTGACCTCAAAAGTAGGAGCGGTGAGATCCGCCATAAGGGCGGGATCATCAGGCAGCGCAATTGGGGAGCCTCCGTCCTGGTTTGGGTCTAAGGCCTCGCGAAACTGCCAGATCGCCTGTGACCGTTTGTTGGTGAAGCCGAGCTGGCGGTCTGCGGTGCGATGCATGGACTTTTCGGCGCCCTTGTAGGGGATGGGATCGATGCGGTTGTCGCGGAGGTGCTCGAACGTCGATCCGCCGTAACCGCCACCCATATCGATGATTACCGCGGATTCCTGCCTGCGATTGGCAACTACGATGCCGGCGCAGTGGCGTCCCATGCTGTCCAAGGGTATTTCGCGGCCAGGGGTTTCAAGCATTGGTGCGAACCAGCCATCATGTCGGCATGCGATGATCATAGGGTCATCACCTCCGCCCGAAGCATCGACACCCATAGCGCACATGGGGATACCCTCGGGCGGTTCGGGCCGCCAGCGGTTCTGGGCCTCCAACACCCAGGCCGTAGGGATGACCTGGTTCGCGGCGTCCTTTCTGGCGGCCATGAAGTTTCCGTCGCGGACCGCAGAGCGCAACGGTTCGGGCAAGGCATCAAGGCGCTTTTTATAGTCAGTTTTGATCAGGTAAGGATTGTCGGTCAGCGGAGCAAAATATTATCTATGAGGGAGAAATAACGGACTACAACGCCAACATCCATGAACTGCTTCTGCCTTTCTTTGAACTCCTTTGGGAGGAATGCGGCCTTACCCGTCCCCTAAATCTCCGGCAATCCCGTTTCATGGAGAACGGGTAGTGGATTGGCTCGAAATCGTAATCGAAGTCGCAGCAATCGTCGGTGCCGGGGTTGTGAATCGATTTCGAAGGTTTCCTAGGTAGTGGACCACCCAACAAACCACCTAACTAACCACCTAACTGACCGGTATGGCACGGGATCGGTTGCAACCAAGAAAGATGAATGGGTCGCAAACGTCCAACAGAACAGGACGGTACGGGATCAAACGTATTTAGTCGATATAGGGTAGGGCAGTTTTCGAGACCGCCCCATTCGACCACTCTGGCACCTCTCCTGAAGGATTTCCGTTCGGCCTCCATATTACCCCTATATTACCCCTATATAATAAGTGCAGGAGGCCGGGCCGCAAGGCGGGCGGAGAGTAACCGAAAGCTTAGGGTCCGGCAAGCGGTGGCCCTCGCTTGGGGGCCGTTGACAACGGCGGTTTTGCGGCTATAGTCCGGCCTCTCAGGTGGGGCCTGTCGCGGGGATTGTTGGGCCCTTTTTGATTAACGGAATTCAAGAGGCTTAAATGTTCGCTGTCATCCGCACCGGCGGAAAGCAGTACCGGGTCGCCAAGGACGACACCATCGTCGTCGAGAAGCTGGCCGGCGACCCCGGCACCATGGTCGAATTGTCCGAGGTGCTGATGATCGGCGGCGGCAAGTCGGCGAGCATCGGCTCACCCTTGGTCGACAAGGCCGCCGTGTTCGCCGAGGTGATGGAGCAGTCCCGCGCCGGCAAGATCATCGTGTTCAAGAAGCACCGGCGCAAGAACTACCGCCGCACCCGCGGCCACCGCCAGGAACAGACGGTTCTGCGCATCCTCGACGTCAGCCCGACGGGGACCAAGCCCAAAGGCGGCGCCAAGGCTAAAGCGGCGCCCCAGGGGACTCCCAAGGCGACGCCGAAAACGGAAGCCAAGTCCAAAGCCAAGCCCAAAGCCAAGGCCGAGCCCCAGAAGGAAACTAAGAAAGAAGCCAAGAAGCCGGCGGCCAAGAAACCAGCGGCCAAGAAGCCGGGGGCCAAGGCGCCGGCGAAGAAAAAGCCCGCGGCGAAGAAAAAAGCGGCCCCCAAGGGCAAGGGCAAGTCGAAGGAGTAGCTGAGAGATGGCACATAAAAAAGCAGGCGGCAGCTCGCGCAACGGCCGTGACTCCATCGGCCGGCGCCTCGGCGTCAAGAAGTTCGGCGGCCAGATCGTCGTCCCCGGAAACATCATCATCCGCCAGCGCGGCACCAAGTACCACGCCGGCGAAAACGTCGGCGTCGGCAGGGACCATACCCTTTTCGCCACCGCCAGCGGGCGGGTGAAGTTCGATCACAAGGCCAAGGGCCGGGTCTATGTGGCGGTGGAGCCGGGATCGTAAGTAAAGGGATTGCAGCCGTTCGTTCGCGCATCTAAGGGGAATGGCTGGCCGTTCCCCTTTTTTCGTGGGTAAATTGTAGTTGGTAGTGGGCGAATTTCGATGAAGTTCCTGGACGAAACGAAAATCTTTGTCAAAAGCGGCGACGGCGGCGCCGGCTGCGTCAGCTTCCGGCGCGAGAAGAACGTCGCCATGGGCGGGCCCGACGGCGGTGATGGCGGGCGCGGCGGCGATGTGGTGCTGGAAGGTTCCGACCAGCTCAACACCTTGATCGATTTCCGCTACCAGCAGCACATCAAGGGCGGCCGCGGCAACCACGGGATGGGCAAGAACCGCACCGGATCGAAGGGCAAGAGCGTCACCGTCAAGATCCCCGTCGGCACCCAGGTCTTCGAAGAGGACCGCGAATCCCTGCTCGCCGACGTCACCGAGGCCGGACAGCAGGTGGTCATCGCGCGGGGCGGCGACGGCGGCTTCGGCAACACGCACTTCAAGTCGTCCACCAACCAGGCGCCGCGCCGGGCCGATCCCGGCCATCCCGGCACCGAATTCTGGCTGTGGCTGCGCCTGAAGCTGATCGCCGACGCCGGGCTGGTGGGGCTGCCCAACGCCGGCAAATCGACGCTGTTGGCCGCCGTCAGCCGGGCGCACCCGAAAATCGGCGATTATCCATTCACCACCGCGCACCCCAACCTGGGCGTCGTCTATGTTGGAGACAGGACCGGCGGCGGCGAATTCGTGCTCGCCGACCTCCCCGGCCTGATCGAGGGCGCCAGCGAAGGCGCTGGGCTGGGCACCCGGTTCCTGGGCCATGTCGAACGCTGCCGGGTGCTTCTGCACCTGATCGACGGCACCCTCGACGACGTCGCCGGCGCCTATCAAACCGTGCGCCGCGAGGTCGAAGCCTACGGCGGCGGCCTGGCGGAAAAGCCCGAGCTGGTGGCGCTCAACAAATCCGACGCGCTCGGCGACGGGGACAAGGCGGAAAAGCAAGAACAACTGGCCCGGGCCTCGGGCGCCGACGTGGCGGTGATCTCGGGCATCTCCGGCGACGGGCTGCAAGCGCTGATGACCGCCCTTTTTGGCGTCATCGGGCGGCAAACGGAATCAACCCAACAAAAACGGGCCTTCGCGCCATGAGCGGCAAGCAAAGCATGGACAGCAGCCGCCGGATGGTGGTCAAGATCGGCTCGACGCTGCTGGTCGACCAGGACCGGGGCACGATCCACCACGGCTGGCTCAAGGCCCTGGCCGAGGACATCGCCGGCCACGCCAGGCAGGGCCGGGAAATCATCATCGTCTCGTCGGGCGCCATCGCCGTCGGCCGCCGCCACCTGGACCTGCCCGCCGGGCCTTTGAAGCTGGACGAAAACCAGGCCGCCGCGGCCACCGGCATGGCGCGCCTGGCGCATGCCTATCAAGAGGTGCTGTCCCATCACGGCCTGACCGTGGCCCAGGTGCTGTTGACGCTCGACGATTCCGAAAACCGGCGCCGCTATATCAACGCCCGCAATACGCTCGAAGCGTTGTTGAAGCTGGGCGCGGTGCCGCTGATCAACGAAAACGACACCGTGGCCACCGACGAAATCCGTTTCGGCGACAACGACCGCCTGGCGGCCGTGGTCGCGGCCATGATCAGTGCCGACACCCTGGTGCTGCTGTCGGACATCGACGGCCTCTATACCGCCGATCCCCGCCACCATGAGGACGCCGCCATCATCCCCGAGGTCACCGAGATCACGCCCGAGATCGAGGCCATGGCCGGCGAGGCGCCGGCCGGCGACAGCAGGGGCGGCATGGTGACCAAGCTGGCGGCGGCCAAGGTGTGCCTGGCCAACGGTTGCCGTTTGGTGATCGCCGACGGCCGCCCCAACCATCCCCTGAAACGCATCGGGGACGGCGCCAACGTCACCTGGTTCCTGCCTCAGGCGACACCGAAGACGGCGCGCAAGCGCTGGATCGCCGGCGCCTTGAACCCGGCCGGGGCGGTGGTGCTGGACGCCGGCGCGGTGCGTGCGCTGGGGTCGGGCAAAAGCCTGCTGCCGGCCGGCGTCGTCGACATCGAGGGCGATTTCCAGCGCGGCGACGCGGTGGTCGTCAAGACCACGGACGGGCGCGAACTGGGCCGGGGCCTCTCGGCTTATTCGGCCGAGGACGCCAGGCGCATCATGGGCTACAAAACCAGTGAAATCGAAGCCCTTCTCGGCTACCGTGGCCGCGACGAAATGATCCACCGCGACGACCTGGTGCTGGATTGAGGGGGCGGGCATGGACGCTACCGGAAAAGAAAACATCGCCCAGTTGATGGCCCGCATCGGCGACGCCGCCAAGGCCGCCGCCCGCGTGCTCGCCTGCGCCCCGACCGAGGCCAAGAACAAGGCCCTGACCGAAGCGGCCGATAGCCTGCGCCGGCGCATGGGCGAGATCCTGTCGGAAAACGCCAAGGACATGGCGGCGGGCGGGGAAAAGGGCCTGACGGCGGCGATGCTGGACCGGCTGGAGCTGACCGACGAGCGCCTCGAAGGCGTGGCCACGGGGTTGGACGAAATCGCCAGGCTCGACGATCCGGTGGGCACGATAACGGAAGAATGGGACCGCCCCAACGGGCTCCGTATCCAGCGCCTGCGCGTGCCGCTCGGCGTCATCGGCGTGATCTACGAATCCCGGCCCAACGTCACCGCGGACGCCGGCAGCCTGTGCCTGAAGGCGGGCAACGCGGCGATCCTGCGCGGCGGGTCGGAAAGCTTCCAAACGTCGCGCGCCATCATGGAATCGCTTAAGCACGGCCTGAAGGCCGCCGGCCTGCCCGAAGCCTCGATCCAGTTGGTGCCGACCACCGACCGCGACGCCGTCGGCGAAATGCTGACCATGACCGACACCATCGACGTCATCGTGCCGCGCGGCGGCAAGTCGCTGGTTGAGCGCATCACGGCGGAAAGCAAGGTGCCGCTGTTCAAGCACCTGGAAGGCATCTGCCATTCCTACGTCAACGCCGACGCCGACCCCGACATGGCGCGCAAGGTGGTGTTCAACGCCAAGATGCGCCGCACCGGTATTTGCGGCACCACGGAAACCCTATTGATCGACCGCGCCGCCGTCGGCGCCATGCTGATCCCCATCGTCGACGATTTGACCGAGGCCGGCTGCGAGGTGCGCGGCGATTCCGAATCGCAAGCCGCGGATTCACGCATCATCCCCGCCAGCGACGAGGACTGGGACACCGAATACCTGGATTCCATCATCTCCGTGCGTGTCGTCGACGGCGTCGAGGACGCCATCGAGCACATCGACAAACACGGCTCCCGGCACACGGACTGCATCATCACCGCCAACTTGGAAGCGGCGGATACCTTTGTCCACAAGGTCGACAGCGCTATCGTCCTGGTCAACGCCTCGACCCAGTTCGCCGACGGCGGCGAGTTCGGCATGGGAGCTGAGATCGGCATCTCCACCGGCAAGCTGCACGCGCGGGGCCCCGTCGGCGTCGAACAGTTGACCAGCTCCAAATACGTGGTCCTGGGCGACGGCCAAACCCGGCCGTGATGGACGCTCCCTCCGGGACGGTTTCGCCGTGGCGCTGAAGCCAAGCCCCCCCGCCGCGGGCAGGCGGCCCCGCGTCGGCCTGTTGGGCGGGTCCTTCAACCCGGCCCACATCGGCCACCTGCACATCAGCCGCCTGGCGCTCGATCTGCTTAAATTGGACGAAATCTGGTGGCTGGTGTCGCCGCAAAACCCCCTGAAACCGGCCGAAGGCATGGCGTCGTTGGCCGATCGCCTGAAAAGCGCCCGCGCCATGGCCCGGGGGCGCAACCTCTGGGTCACCGACATCGAACGGGAAATGGGCACCCGGTTCACCGCCGAGACGGTGAAGGCGCTTAAGGGACGGTTTCCCAGACACCGGTTCGTGTGGATCATGGGCGCCGACAACCTGATCGATATCTCGCGCTGGAACGATTGGACGTCGATTTTCGAAACCGTTCCCATTGCGGTTTTCGCCCGCCCCGCCTATTCTTTCAGGGCGCTTGTGTCGAATGCCGCTAAGCGGTACGCCCGTCACCGGTTGAACGAATCCCGGGCCGCCGCCCTGGTGGACACGAAGCTTCCGGCCTGGGTTTTTCTGCATATCCCGCTGAGCACCGTCTCGGCCACCAGAATCCGGGGCGGAACCCGAAGCGGGCGATAAAAAGGATTTTGAGAGGAAAGGAGGCCAACCATACCAAGAAAAAAATCGATGCCACCGGCGGCGGCTGAACTGCTGAAGCTGGTGCAAGCATCCCTCGACGACGACAAGGCGGAGGACGTTGTCGTCATCGATCTCGCCGGCAAGACCGAAATCGCCGATTTCATGGTCATCGCCAACGGCACTTCCAAGCGCCAGGTCGGCGCCATGGCCGACCACCTGCAGCGGAAAATCAAGGCTTCGGGGCTAAAAGGCCTGGCCACCGAGGGCCTGGACAACTGCGACTGGGTGTTGATCGACGCCGGGGACGTGATCGTCCACCTGTTCCGGCCGGAAGTGCGGGATTTTTACAGCCTCGACAAGATTTGGATCGGGCCGAAGGACGGCCACGACGCCGCCTCGGGGGTGAGTGTCTGAAAGAGAGAAGGCCATGCGGCTGACCGTCGCCGCTGTCGGCAAATGGAAGTCCGGGCCCGAGCGCGGGCTCTTCGAGCATTATGCCCGCCGCATCACCTTTCCCCTGGAACTCAAGGAAGTAGAGGAGAAAAAGCGGCTCCCCACGGTGGCCCTGAAAAAGCGCGAGGGGGAGCTGCTGCTGGCCCAGGCGCCGGTCGGCGCGGTGGTCGTGGCCCTGGACGAAAAGGCAAAGCCGTTGACCAGCGCCGGCCTGGCGAAAAAGCTGGGGGCCTGGCGGGACGACGGCGTCAAGGACGTGGTGTTCATGATCGGCGGCGCCGGCGGCCTGCACGCAATGGTCAAGAAACGCGCCCACCTGAGTTTAAGTTTCGGCGCCGTGACCTGGCCGCACCTGCTCACCCGGGGCCTGTTGGCGGAACAAATCTACCGGGCGCAATGCATCCTCTCCGGCCATCCCTATCACCGGGGTTAACGCTTGGCTAACCACCTCTCGTCTATCGTATTTTGCCGTGAAATCCTTATATTTACGCCATGTCTGATTCTCGAAACCCCAACACGCGCCCCCGCCCCGTCGTGCTTTGCGTGCTCGACGGTTGGGGAGAACGCGAAGAAACAGATCACAACGCCATCGCCCTGGGGCAGACGCCCCACTGGGACCGGTTCATGGCTTCGGTGCCGCGCGCGCGCCTCGATTCGTCGGCCGAACAGGTCGGGCTGCCGGCCGGGCAGATGGGGAATTCCGAGGTCGGCCACATGAACCTGGGCGCCGGGCGCGTCGTCATGCAGGATTTGCCCCGCATCGACGCCGCCATTCTTTCCGGCGAACTGGAAAACAACCCCGGCCTCCTGGATTTCATGGCCAAGCTGAAGCAAAGCGGCGGCACGTGTCACTTGATGGGGCTGCTGTCGCCGGGCGGGGTGCATTCCCACCATGATCATCTGGTCACGCTCGCGGCCATAATCGCCCGCGAGGGCGTGCCGGTGGCGCTGCATGCGTTCCTTGACGGCCGCGACACGCCGCCGAAAAGCGCCAGGGACTATATGGCCGAACTGTTGGACGCGACAAAGCGGGAGGACTGGGCCGGAAACTTCCGTGTCGCCACCGTTTGCGGGCGCTATTACGCCATGGACCGGGACCGGCGCTGGGACCGCATCGAAAAGGCCTGCCGGGCCCTGGTCGAGGCGTCCGGCGACCGGGCGGCGGACCCCGTAAACGCGGTCCAGGCCAGCTACGCCCAGGGCGTCACCGACGAATTCATGGTCCCGGCGGTGATCGGCGATTACGCCGGCATGAACGACGGCGACGGCCTGTTGATGGTCAATTTCCGCGCCGATAGGGTGCGCCAGATTCTCACCACCCTGGCCGACCCCGGTTTCGGGGAATTCGAGCGGGCGAAAACGCCCGACTTTGCGGCCCGTCTCGGCATGACCGAGTATTCCTCGGCCCTGAATGGCCTTTTCGGCGCCCTGTTCCCGGCCGAGACCCTCGAAAACATCCTCGGCCAGGTCGTCGCCGATAACGGCTTGACCCAGCTCCGCATCGCCGAGACGGAAAAATACGCCCACGTGACGTTCTTCCTCAACGGCGGGCGCGAAGAGGAATTCCCCGGCGAGCAACGAATCCTGGTGCCGTCGCCCCAGGTCGCCACCTATGACCTGAAGCCCGAAATGTCGGCCGACGAGGTCACCGACAACCTGGTCCGGGTCATCGGCGACGGCGGTTTCGACCTCATCGTCGTCAATTACGCCAACGGCGACATGGTCGGCCACACCGGCGTCCTGGAGGCCGCCGTCAAGGCGGCGGAATGCGTCGACCGCTGCCTCGGCCGCCTGGAAGAGGCGGTCACGGAAGCCGGCGGCGTGCTGTTGATTACGTCTGATCACGGCAATTGCGAAAGGATGCTGGATGACGACGCCGATCAACCCTACACGGCGCACACCATGAGCATGGTGCCGGTGCTGATGGTCAACGCGCCGGATGGGGTCGAGGGACTCCGGGACGGGCGTCTTTCGGACATCGCGCCGACGGTTTTGGAGCTTCTGGGGCTGGCGCCGCCGGACGAGATGACCGGGCGCTCCTTGATCGAAACCGCCGGCGCCGAACCCGCCGCGGCCCAATAAGGCGGTCCGGTGGTGATGAATATCAATAAAATTCAATGCATTAAGGGGTTCCTGGCTTTTGTCGCCGCGATGTTGTTGGCGGCGGTGTGGGCGCTTCCGGCGGGGGCGGCGTCCGACAAGGCCGGCGGCGGCAAGGACGGCAAGAACGCCGGCAAACGCCTCGAAGAGGTCAAGCGCGCCCTCGGCGAAGGCCGCGAAAAGGCGCGGCAACTGAAAAAGAAAGCCCAGGCCATCGAACGGGATCTGGCGAAGCTGCGCCGCGACATGGTCGTCGCCGCCTACATCATCCAGGAACAGGAACGCCGGGCGATGGGGCTGGTCAAGGCGTTGGTGGAATTGAAGGCCGAGGAACAGGCCAAGCTGGCCCGGCTCACCGTCCGGCGCGGGCAACTGGCCGGGATCCTGGTGGCCCTGCAGCGGATTGCCCGCTATCCGCCGGAAGCCTTGATGACCCAGCCCATGCCTCCCGCCGATACGGTGCGTAGCGCCATTCTGCTGCGTGCCGTGGTCCCTGAAATCGAGGGCCGGGCGCACCGCCTGCACAACGACCTCGAGGGCCTGTCCCAGGCGCGCCGCGAGATGGCGGAAAAAAAGACCCAATTGGCCAATATCACCGCCGGCCTGGAAAGGGAGCACAAGCGATTGGCGGTGCTGTTCGGTCAGAAAACCGCGTTCAAGTACCGGACACTGGCTAAAAGACAGGCCGAAGCCCGCCGCTTGAAGTCCTTGGCCGGCGAGGCGGCGACCCTGCGTGAGCTTTTGAACCGTTTGACCAAGTCGCGCCGGATCGAGCGCCGGCCGGAACGTCCCGGGACCGAAAGAACAGCAGCCCCCGAAACCGGCGAAACCGTGGCCGGGCTGCCGGCCGGGCTGACGGGCGCGCCAATCAGCGGCCAGCGCGGCAAACTGCCATCGCCCGCTGTCGGCCGTATCGTCGGCCGGTATGGTCAAACGACGCCGGCCGGCTTGACCAGGAAGGGCATTTCCCTGCAAACGGCCCCCGGGGCCCAGGTCGTGGCCCCCTATGAAGGGCGCGTCGTTTATGCCGGTAAATTTCGTGGATATGGGGAACTCTTGATCATCGAACACGGCGAGGGATATCATAGCCTTCTTTCCGGCTTGGCCCGGATCGACAGCACGATGGGCCAATGGGTGGTGGCCGGTGAACCCGTCGGCGTCATGGGCCGCCCCGATAACGCAAAACCGGTCCTCTACGTCGAACTCAGGCGCAATGGTCAGCCGATCAACCCGTTACCGTGGATGTCGGCGCAAAGATAAGGTGAGCGAATGAAAATACGGATGTTACTGGCGGCGGGCGCCGTCGCTCTTTTGGTCTTGCCGGCCCAGGCCGCCGAGCCAAAGAAAAACGATGCCGATACCTATCGGCTGTTGAACCTTTTCGGCGACGTTTTCGAGCGTGTCAGGTCCGATTACGTGGAAGCGCCGACGGACCAGCAAATGATCGAGGCCGCGATCACCGGCATGCTGGTGGCGCTGGACCCCCATTCGTCCTACCTTAACGCCAAGAGTTTCCGCGACATGCAGGTCAATACCCGGGGCGAGTTCGGCGGCCTCGGTATCCGCGTCACCATGGAAGGCGGTTACGTCAAGGTGATCTCGCCGATCGACGACACGCCGGCGTTCCGCGCCGGGATCAAGCCCAGCGACCTGATTTCGCACCTGGACGGCGAAAGCGTCCAGGGCCTGACCCTTAATCAGGCGGTCGACAAGATGCGGGGCAAGGTCGGCAAGGACATCAAGCTGACCATCCTCCGCGAAGGCATGAAACCCTTCGACGTCACCATCACCCGGGCGGTGATCAAGATCACCTCGGTGCGTTCGCGTGTCGAAGAAAAAATCGGCTATATCCGGATTACGTCATTCAACGAGCAGACGGAAAAGGGCCTGAATAAGGAAATGGTCAAGATCAAGAAAGAGATCGGCAGCGACCTTCAGGGGATCGTCCTCGACTTGCGCAACAATCCCGGCGGGCTTTTGGATCAGGCCATCGCCGCCGCCGACGCCTTCCTGGACAAGGGCGAAATCGTTTCGACCCGGTCCCGCCGGCCCGAGGACACGCAACGCTTCAACGCCAAGCCCGGCGACCTGAGCGATCAACTGCCGATGGTGGTGTTGATTAACGGCGGCTCGGCCTCGGCTTCGGAAATCGTCGCCGGCGCCCTTCAGGACCACCGCCGCGCCGTCATTCTCGGCACCAAGTCTTTCGGCAAGGGCTCGGTACAGACGATCATTCCGTTGCCCGGGCACGGCGCCATGCGCCTGACCACGGCGCGGTATTACACCCCGTCCGGGCGTTCCATCCAGGCCAAGGGAATCGAGCCCAACATCAAGGTCGAACAGGCCCGCGTCGAAAGCATTGAGACGCCGAAACGGCGCCGCGAATCCGATTTCCGCAACGCCCTCGATAACGGCGACAAAAAGGGCCAGGGGAAAAAACCGGATGCCAAGCCGCAGGCCGGGAAATCCAAACCCGAAGCCGAGGGCGAAAAGCCGGCGGACAAGCAGGATTATCAACTCGCCCGCGCCCTGGATCTTTTGCGCGGGTTGGCGCTGTTATCGGGTAAAATGGTGACGACGACCAATTAACAAGACGGCCGGGCGTTTGAACGCCCGGGCCGGCCCAAACCACCCCGGGGAGAATGAACGGACAGCCAAAGGGGTGAGAACGTGAAGATTTCGAAACTCCCGAAACTGCCGGGCCTTCCGAAGCCCCTGAAGGCGTCGAAGCCGGCGAACCTCTTTAAAAAGAAGAGGGACATCGAGGACCTCGACGAAAAAGAAAGACGCAAACCCCTGATGATCGCCGCCGGGGCTTTCGTGCTGTTCGCCGGTATCGTTGTCGGCGCCGGGTGGGGGTATTTCAGCGGCGATGGGGCCGGCCCGGCGATGACGGCGGCCAAAACCGCCGTCAAGAAGCGCGATCCTTCCAAGGGACCGATGGTGGGAATGGCGATGCCGCACAAACCCGGCGCGCCGAACGCCTTTTTGAACCCACCCCCCGGAGAAACGGCGGCGACCCCTGGGGAACCGTCATATGCCCGCACGTCGGGCGATATCGGCGGCCGCTTCGGCGGACGGGCCAATCCGCTTGGTGGATCCCTCAACGCCCTCGGCGGCCCGGCTCGGGAAAAGGGCACCGGCCTCATTATCCCTGCGGTGACGTCGGTCACCCTCCGGACCATCCCCGATTACCGCCCCCCCGGCACGCCGTTGGGCCCGACCCCCTATGCCCGCCTGATCGAAACCAAGGAAGGCCTGCCCGGCCCCCTGCCCATCGTCGGCAAGGACGGCACCAAGCCCTGGCAGGCTTATGCCCGCCCCTATAAAGCCGAAGAACCCGGGCTCCGTGTCGCCATCGTCATCACCGGCTTGGGGCTCAGCCGGGCGGCGACCATGTCCGCCATCAACAAACTGCCGCCGCAGGTCACCTTGGCGCTCGCCCCCTACGCCAAGGACCTCGGCGACTGGCTGGTGCGCTCCCGACTGGTCGGCCACGAGGTCATGGTGACCCTGCCCATGGAAAGCGAGCGCTTTCCCATCCACGACGCCGGCCCTTATTCGCTGAATACCAGCCTCAAGGTGGAGGACAACATCAAACGCCTGGAGTTGGTGTTGAGCCAGTTCAGCGGCTATTTCGGCGTCGCCACGGTGATGGGGTCCAGGTTCGGCGCCTCGGTGAAGCTGCTCAAGCCCGTTCTCGAGGTTTTGAAGGCCCGCGGCCTGATGCTGCTTGTCACCGGCCCCCAGAAGGACCTCTTGGCGCCCAAAATCGCCGCCAGGATCGGCCTGCCGCGGGCCGTCAGCGACCTGACCATCGACGATGAGCCGTCGCGCTCCGAGATCGAGACCAAGCTGATGCGGTTGGAGGAAATCATCCGCGAAAACAAGTTCGCCGTCGCCGTCGCCCGGCCTTATCCGGTAACCATCGCCCGATTGGCGGCCTGGACCAAGAAATTGGAGGGTAAAAAGATTACCCTGGTTCCGGTTTCGGCATTGGCCACCAAACAGACCCTGGAGCAATAGGGAACCCCATGAACGGCGAAGACCCGAAGAAGGCGGCCGACCTTCCCTATCGGCCGGGCGTCGGCGCGATGCTGCTCAGCGGCGAGGGAGAGGTTTTCGTCGGCCGGCGTTCCGGCGTCAGGCGCGGCTACGTCTGGCAAATGCCGCAAGGCGGCATCGATGACGGGGAAACCCCGGCCATGGCGGTGAAGCGCGAGCTGGCGGAGGAAATCGGCACCGACAAGGCCGACATAATCGCCGAAACAAAAGGATGGCTGACCTACGACCTGCCCGATGACCTCATCGGCGTGTCGTGGGGCGGCAGGTACCGGGGCCAGACGCAGAAATGGTTCGCGCTCCGGTTCACCGGGCTCGATGCCGATTTCGACTTGGGCGCCCACGGCAAGCCGGAATTCACCGATTGGAAGTGGGTCGCCATGGCGGAACTGCCGGGGCTGGTGGTACCGTTCAAGCGGCGGCTTTACGATGAAATCCTGGCCGAGTTCCAAGACCTGGCGGAACCGAAAGCGACCGGAGCATGACAAGTTTTCGTTTTGGCGACCTTCCGTGGCGGGCCAAGGCCTCCTATGTGGCCCATGTCTTCAAGGCGGCCGTCAAACAGCACCACGGGTGGATGAGGCCGCTTCTGTCCCGTTACATCGACGCCGAAGGGGTGATCTTGGACATCGGCGGCCATGCGGGGCAGTACGCCAAGCTCTTTGCCCGCATGGCCAGTCAAGGACAGGTCTATTCCTTCGAGCCCAGCGGCTATGCCTGCTCGATCCTTCGCCTCGCCATTAGGATCAACGGTTTTTCCAATATCCACCTGGTGGCCAAGGGATTGAGCGATCAACCCGGCAGCCTGATCCTCCATACCCCGCTCAAGGACAGCGGCACTTTCAGGTACGGCCTCGCGCACATGGGCGAGATAGACCGGGCGGGCCCGTATCACCACCAGGAGGTGCCGGTCACCACCATCGACCGTTTCGCCGCCGACGAAGGCCTCCGGCGCCTGGATTTCATAAAGATGGACGTCGAAGGCCTTGAAATGCGTATCCTCGAGGGCGGCGCCCAAACCATTACACGCTATCGTCCCGTCATGCTGGTCGAACTCGTCGATGAGCAATTGTCGCAAGTCGGCGACAGCCTGAAAGCCGCTTGGGAATTGCTCGAATCCTGGGGATACCGGCCCGTCACCTTCTTTGACGAGATAAAGCTGACGCCTCTGGACGCGCCTCGTGACGGTGATGCTTTCTGGCTGCCGGACTAGCGCCGGGCGGGCCGTTTCCGTCCGGCCAACGGAGCAGCCCGTTCTTTATTGCCCATTGAAAATGACCGAAGGGATAGACGAAATTCCCGACCGAATTGGTTTCGACATGAAAACGGCTCTTATTATCCTCATCTGGGGCGGCCTGTTGGTCTTCGCCGTCGGCGTCAGCGCCTACGTGTGGTGGCGGTTGGAGGATGTGGAATTGGGCGTCCATGGAACCATTGCCTTGATTTTGGGTATTGTGTTCACCTTGGCGACGGGGGCGGGCCTGATGCGGTTGATGGTTTACAGCCACAAACACGGACACGACGATAACCTTCGGTGAATGCGGTCACAGCAGGTATTACGGCGCCCCTTGCATCGGTGCCGGCGATCCCCCATTCTCCGCCGATGAACGAAAAAGCGTTGAAAGCGGCCCTGGTTACCGGCGCCGGGCGCCGGATCGGCCGCGCCGTGGCCTTGGACCTGGCGGCGGCGGGCTGGACGGTGGCGGTCCATTACAACCGTTCGGAGGCCGAAGCCCGGGTGGTGGCCGATGAAATTTCCGGCAATGGCGGCAAGGCGGCGGCCGTCCAGGCGGACCTCGCCGTCGAAGAGGAAGCCGCCGGGCTGATCGACCGGGCGGCGGCGGAAATCGGCCCCTTGGGTTGTCTTGTCAACAATGCCTCGGTATTCGAGAAAGACACCCCCCGGACGGTGACCAAGGAATCCTGGGAAACCCACATGCAGGTGAACTTGCGCGCCCCGTTTCAGCTTACCCAGGCGTTTGCCGCCGCTCTGCCGGATGGCGTCGAAGGCAACGTCATCAACCTGATCGACCAGCGGGTATGGAACGTGACGCCGTACTTCACGTCCTATACGGTCAGCAAGGTGGCGCTTTGGGGGTTGACCCAGAACCTGGCGCTGGCCCTGGCGCCGATGATCCGGGTCAACGCCATCGGCCCCGGGCCGACTCTTCCCAGCATTCACCAGACGCAAGAACAGTTCGAACGCCAATGGTTGGCATTGCCGCTCAAACGCCAGGTGTTGCCGGAAGAAATCTGCCGGGCCGTTCGATTCCTTCTTGACGCTCCGTCGATTACCGGGCAGATGATCGTCCTCGATGGCGGTCAGCACCTCGGCTGGGCGCCGGGAAAGCCGGACGGAAAATTCTCTGAATGAATTGAAATCAAATAAAAAATTAAAGCCAAAGAAGGCCTTCAACTTGAGCCGGGTCAGACCGGCAATAGACGGAAAAAGAAAATGACGGCAAGCCATATCAAACTCGTAAAACCGAACCGCATCGCCGATGCCAAACGCGCGCTGCGCCATGTGTTCATCCGCGATCTGATGTTGCCGTGTTCCATCGGCGTCCATCGCCATGAAAAAACCACCGAACAACGGGTTCGCATTAATCTTGATTTGGCGGTGCTGGAAGGCGGCCAGCCGATCAACGATGACATCCGTAACGTTATTTGTTACGAGCATCTGACCAAGGGTATCGAGGAGATCGTCGGACGCGGCCACGTCAATCTTGTCGAAACGCTGGCCGAAAATATCGCCGCCATGTGTCTCGAAGACGGCCGCGTAAAGTCGGCGCGGGTCCGAGTCGAGAAACTGGATATACTCGACGATGCCGAAAGCGTCGGCGTGGAAATCGAAAGGTTTAATTTTGAAGTATAGATTCGTTTTTTAAATAATCTTACTGACGAATCCGAAACAGTCATTTGCCGATATCCGGACAACAAGTTTTGCACAGGCCATCCGATTGTGTCGGTTTATGTCTGCTTTATTTCAAATTTCGAATTTGACCCTTTGATTCACTCCAGACTAATAAAAAAATTACTTAAATCAATAGGTTAAGTTGTTGCCTAAAAAATAGGCTATTTAATAAAAATCTCATTATGTTAAGGGCATGCGACCGGGAGAAGGGCTTTTCAACAACGTTATCCACAGGTTTGGTGGATAGATGGGAAGCTTTAAAATCAGATCTCAACCGAAAATAATATAATCCCACCCGTTACCCCAATCGAAGTCTTCGTAGTGCATACCCAGGTATGACTGAACGGCAAAAACCGACACCCAAAGCGGCCAAATTTTCTTCCGCCGGCGTCACCGCCGCCGGCGCAACGGTGATCGAGGGGTATCTTAAGACCCTGCCCGGCGCGCCCGGGGTCTATCGGATGATCAACACCAAAAGCGAAGTGCTTTATGTCGGCAAGGCGAAGAACCTGAAGAAAAGGGTCGCCAGCTACACCCGCCCCGACCGGCAGCCGGTCCGCACCCGGCGCATGATCGCCGAAACCGCCTCCATGGAATTCGTCACCACCCACACCGAGGCCGAGGCGCTGTTGTTGGAATCCAACCTCATCAAGCGCTATCGGCCGCGCTACAACATCCTTCTGCGCGACGACAAATCCTTTCCGTCGATCCTGTTGACCGGCGACCATGCTTTCCCGCAGGTCCTGAAGCACCGTGGCGCTGAGAGCCGCAAAGGGGACTATTACGGCCCCTTCGCCTCCGTATGGGCCGTCAACGAGGCCCTGGCGACCCTGCAACGGGCTTTTTTGCTACGCTCTTGCACCGACACCGTATTCGCCAACCGCACCCGGCCCTGCCTTTTGCATCAGATCAAGCGCTGTTCGGCGCCTTGCGTCGGGCGCATCAGCGAAGCCGAATACCGGGCTTCGGTCGAGCACGCCCGGGCCTTCCTGACCGGCGGTTCGCGGAAAATCCAGCGCCATTTCGCCCGCCTGATGCAGGACGCCAGCGACGCCGAGGAATACGAAAAAGCGGCCGGCTACCGGGACCGCATCAGGGCGTTGACACGCATCCAGGCGCACCAGGACATCAACCTCAAGGGCGTCGGCGATGCCGACGTCATCGGCGTCCACCAAGCCGGAGGCCAGACCTGCATTCAGGTGTTTTTCTTCCGCGCCGGCGCCAACTTCGGCAACCGCGCCTATTTTCCCAGCCACGCCCGGGACGAGGATGCGGCGGCGGTGCTGGAGGCTTTCCTGGGCCAGTTCTACGCCAAGGCCCTGCCGCCGAAAACGGTCTTCGTCAGCCACCCGCCGCCGAACCGGAAACTGTTGGCCGAGGCGCTTTCCGTCCGCGCCGGGCGGACCGTCCGCCTGGTCCGGCCCCAGCGCGGCGACAAGCGGAACCTAGTCAACCACGTGCTCGCCAACGCCCGCGAAGCGCTCGCCCGGCGCATGGCCGAAAGCGCCTCGCAACGACGCCTTTTGGAAGGGCTGGCCCAGGCCCTGGACCTGGATGGGCCGCCGGAAAGGATCGAGGTCTTTGATAACAGCCACGTTTCCGGAGCCAAGGCGGTCGGCGCCCTGATCGTCGCCGGGCCCGAGGGCCTGATGAAAAAAGCCTACCGCAAGTTCACCATCCGCGGCGCCAGGCAGTCCGGCGCCCCGGCGGGGAACGACGGCGGGTTTTCGCCGGGCGACGACTACGCCATGATGCGCGAGGTGCTGTCCCGGCGCTTTTCCAGGGCGCTTAAGGAGGACTCGGACCGTACCGCCGGCACGTGGCCGGACCTGGTCCTTGTCGACGGCGGCAAGGGGCATTTAGGGGTGGCGCTGGAGGTGTTCGAGGATCTGGGGATCGAAGGCGTCACCGTGGCTGCCATCGCCAAGGGCCCGGACAGTCACGCCGGGCGCGAGCGCATATATCTGCCCGGCCGCGAACCCCTGACCCTGCCTCCCCGCGACCCGGTGCTTTTCTTTTTGCAAAGGCTGCGTGACGAAGCCCACCGCTTCGCCATCGGCGCGCATCGGGACAAGCGTTCGAAATCGTTGGTGCGCTCGCTACTGGACGATATCCCGTCCATCGGGGCGAAACGCAAAAAAGCGTTGCTGCATCACTTCGGCGCCGCCAAGGCGGTGGCCGAGGCCGGCCGCGCCGACCTGGAGGCGGTGGACGGAATCAGCAAGGCCACCGCCAACCGTATCTACGAGTGGTTTCATCCGGACGGTTAGTGGCGTCGGGGGTCCGGGGGCGTTAGAATGCGCCACCCTGAAACTTAATACCAAGGAACGATCCCTATGGGCCATTATCATCGCTCCTTGGTATAAGGCGGGACATGTTTATCAATCTGCCTAATATCCTGACTTTTTCGCGGATCGCGGCAATCCCGGTACTGATCGCCCTGTTGCTGTTCGTCGGCGACCCGATGGGAAGCTGGCTGGCCTTTGCCGCCTATACCTTGGCCTGCATTACTGATTTCTTCGACGGTTATCTGGCCCGCGCCTGGCACCAGCAATCGTCCCTGGGGCGTTTCCTTGACCCGATCGCGGACAAGCTTCTGGTGGCGTCGGTGTTGCTTGTCCTGGTCGGGATCGACCGCATTTCCGGGCTTACGGTGCTGCCGGCGGCGGTCATCTTGTGCCGCGAAATCCTGGTGTCTGGCTTGCGCGAATTCCTGGCCCAGGTCCGGGTCAGCGTGCCTGTGACGACCATGGCGAAATGGAAAACGACCATTCAGATGCTGGCCTTGGGGTTTCTTCTGGTTGGCCCATCGGGCCCGGATTTCGGGCCCGTGCCGACAATCGAAATCGGCGTTTACGGGCTGTGGGGGGCGGCGGTGCTGACGATGGTGACCGGATACGATTACCTGATGGCCGGGCTCAGGCATATCAACGAAACCGACAACGCTCCCGCCGCCAAGCGGCCCGCGGCTTCCGAAACCGTCGACGAGGACAAGGGTTGAAACGTCATGAAAACCTTCGGCCTTATGGGATGGAGCGGCAGCGGCAAGACGACGCTGGTCGCCAAGCTGGTGCCGGAACTGATCGGCCGGGGATTCACCGTGTCGACCATGAAGCACACTCACCACAACTTCGACATCGACAAGCCGGGCAAGGATTCGCACGAACACCGGCTCGCCGGGGCGACCGAAGTGCTGATCACCGGCGCCAAGCGGTGGGCGCTGCTGCACGAAAACCGGGACGCGTCGGAACCGTCCATCGACAATCTCCTGGCCCGTATGCAGGACGTCGATCTGGTGCTGATCGAAGGCTTCAAGTCCAACGGTCATGAGAAAATGGAAGTCCACCGGCCCGCCATCGGCAAGCCGCTGCTGTGCACGGACGATTCGACCATCGTCGCCGTGGCCACCGACGCCGACCTCGACGGCTTGTCCGTACCGGTCCTCGACCTTGAAAACGTCAAGGCCATTGCCGATTTCATAATCGGCCAAGTGGGGCTAGAGGCCCGGGCCCCGGAAAAGGAAGTCCGCGATGGCGCAGCTTAAGGACGATTGTTTTGCCTTCGGCGGCGAGTTGACGCCGCTGGCCGATGCTCTCGCTATCTTGAGCGACCGCGTGCGCCCGGTGGCGGGGCCCGAAATCGTGTCCCTTCGCCATGCGGCCGGGCGGATCCTGGCCGAAGATATCATCGCCGATCGCGACGTGCCGCCTCACGACAACAGCGCCGTCGACGGCTATGCGGTCTATTTCGACGATCTCGACCCCGACGGCGAAACCCGGCTCAAGGTTACGGGCCGCATCGCCGCCGGTCACCCCCTGGGCCGCCCGGCCGAAAAGGGCGAGGCGTTTCGCATCTTCACCGGCGCCCCGATGCCCGTCGGCACCGACGGCACTCAGGCCAGCGGCCCGGACACGGTGTTCATGGAAGAAGATTGTGAGGCAGACGGGGAGGAAGACGGCGATTCCGTGATCCTGCCCGCCGGATTGAAACGGGGGTCGAACCGGCGCAACGCCGGCGAGGACGTCGAAAAGGGTTCCGTCGTCGTCGAGGCCGGGCGGCGGCTCCGGGCCCAGGAAGTCGGCGTCGCCGCCTCCGTCGGGCGCTCGGAGGTGGCCGTCTACCGGCCCCTTAGGGCGGCCGTGTTCTCGACCGGCGACGAGGTCCGCGACCCGGGCGGGGACGCGCCCGAGGGCTGCATCTTCGACGCCAACCGCTACGCCGTCATCGCGCTTCTGGAAGGGCTGGGGGCGGAGGTCACGGACTTCGGCATCCTGGAGGACGACACCGAGGCCATCTCAGGCGCGTTGAAGGACGCCGCACCCGGTCACGATCTGCTGGTGACCTCGGGCGGGGTTTCGGCCGGCGAGGAGGACCATGTGCGCGACGCCGTCGAAAACCTGGGTAAAATCCATTTCTGGCGTTTGGCGATCAAGCCCGGCCGGCCCATTGCCTTGGGCCAGGTCGGCGACGTGGCGTTCCTGGGACTCCCCGGCAACCCGGTGGCGGCGATGGTGACGTTCATGGTCATCGGCCGGCCCTTGGTGCTGCTGCTGTCGGGCATGGCCGAGGTCACCCGGCCGCGCTTCCCGGTCGAGGCCGGGTTCGACTACAAGAAGAAGCCGGGCCGGCGCGAATGGGCGCGGGTGAAGCTGGAAAGCAACGGCGACGGGCGGCCGGTGGCGATGAAGTGCCATTCCTCGGGCGCCGGCATTCTGACCTCCATGGTCGAAGCCGACGGCCTGGTGGAACTGCCCGAGGACACGGAAGCCCTGGAAAAGGGCGCCATGATCGATTTCCTGCCGTTCAACGAGGTCACGGGAAGGTGACGGGATGAAGATCCTTTATTTCGCCTGGCTGCGCGAAAAGGCCGGCATCGCCGAGGAAGACGTCTCGCCGCCCGAGACCGTGACCACGGTGGCGGGGCTGGTGGAATGGATGAAGTCGCGGGGCGGCGGCTTTGCCGAAGCCTTTGCCGATGAAGGCATGGTGCGCGTCGCCGTCAACCAGGAACACGTGCAGACGGACCATCCGGTGGCCGCCGGCGACGAAATCGCCTTTTTTCCGCCGATTACCGGCGGGTGACGAAAGCAAACAGCCCCCGGCGCTTGGGTAGTATAATCGGGCTTGGGAACAGAGGATGAAGCCATGATCAGGGTGCAGGCCGAGGATTTCGACGTCGGCCGGGAACTGGAAAAGCTGTCGGACGGCAACCACGGCGTCGGCGGGGTATGCAGCTTCGTCGGGCTGGTCCGCGACATCGCCGGCGGCAAGCCGATCGAGGCGATGACCCTCGAGCATTACCCGGAAATGACCGAAAAAGCGCTGGCCAAGATCGAGGCCGAGGCGCGTGACCGCTGGCCGTTGGAGGAAACGCTGATCATCCACCGCACCGGAAGGCTGGAGCCGGGCGACCGCATCGTCCTGGTGGCCGCCGCCTCGGCCCACCGCGAGGCGGCCATCGAGGCGTGTCATTTTCTGATCGACTGGCTGAAGACCCAGGCGCCGTTCTGGAAGCTGGAGGAAACCCCCGACGGCGGACAGTGGGTGGATGCGCGATCTTCCGACGACAAAGCGGCCGAACGTTGGCTGGCCGACAAGCCTCAGGATAAACCCCAGGATAAACCCCAGGATAAGCCCGGGGGCAAGCCCGACGCGGCGGAATAAAGCCATGGCCGACACCCCCGACTGGCCCCGCAAGGCCTACAAGAACAATAAATTCCTGCATTCAAAGGACGCCCGGGGACTGCGCATCCTTTCCGAATACATGGAGCCCGAGGCCCGCTTCGAGGAGTTCCAGGTCCGCGACACGGTGGTTTTTTTCGGTTCCGCCCGGTTCGTTTCCCGCGACGAGGCGAAAAAGCGGCTGAAGGCCGCGCAAGACCAGGGTAGCGACGTCACCGCCGCCGAGCGCGATTTGGAAATGTCCGCCTATTACGAGGCCGCGCGCGAGCTGGCGGGGCGGCTGACCGAATGGTCGAAAAACCTGGAGGGCGAGGATTCCCGTTTCATCGTCTGTTCCGGCGGCGGTCCCGGAATCATGGAAGCGGCCAACCAGGGCGCCAGCGAGGCGGCCGGCATCAACGCCGGGCTCAACATTTCGCTGCCCCACGAACAGGCCGGCAACCCTTACATCACCCGCGATCTGAACTTCGAATTCCACTACTTCTTCATGCGCAAGTTCTGGTTCATTTATCTGGCCAAGGCGATTGTCATCTTCCCCGGCGGTTTCGGCACCATGGACGAATTCTTCGAGGTGATGACCCTGATGCAGACCGGGAAGTTGACCAAGCCGATCCCCATCGTGCTCTACGGCAGTGAATTCTGGAACGACGTGCTGAACCTCGACGCCCTGGTCATGCACGGCACCGTCGACACCGCCGACCTGGATCTGTTTTTCGAAACGAATTCGGTGGACGAAGCCTTCGACTTCATCACCACCGAACTGATCGAGAAGTCCCTGGGCACCCCGGGCGGGGTGTTGTAGGGGGCTGTCGGCGGCGGGCGTCTACGCCGCCGCCTCGTCGTCGCCGGAGTCCTTGGCCTCTTCCTTGCCGACGGCCTTGTCGTAGTCTTCCATCATCCACTGGGTGATCTTGCCGACGGAAAACTTGAGATCGTCGATCTCGCCCACGGGCGTCACCTCGGCGGCGGTGCCGGTGAGGAAGATTTCGTTCGCGTCCTTCAGCTCGCCGGGCATGATGACGCGCTCCACCACCTCGATGCCGCGTTGGCGCGCCAGGTCGATGACCGTGCGCCGGGTGATGCCGTCCAAAAAGCAGTCCGGCGTCGGCGTGTACAGCTTGCCGTCGTCGAAAACCAGGAAGATATTGGCGCCGGTGGCTTCGGCGACCTGTCCGCGCCAGTCGAGCATCAGGCAGTCGTCATAGCCCTCGGCCTCGGCGGCGTGCTTGGAAAGGGTGCAGATCATGTATAGCCCGGCCGCCTTGGCCATGACCGGCGCCGTTTGCGGGTCGGGGCGGCGCCAGTCCGAGGTCTTCAGGCGGATGCCCTTCATCCGCGCCTCGGGCGAGAAATAGGACGGCCACGGCCAGGCGGCGATGGCGACGTTGATCCTGGTCGCCTGCGCCGACACCCCCATCATTTCGGACCCCCGCCAGGCCACCGGGCGCACATACCCGTCGATAATGTCGTTTTGCTTGCACGTCTCGATGCAGGCGGCGTCGATCTCGGCGACCGAATAGGGAAGATCGAAACCCAGGGCTTCCGCTGACATGGCCAGGCGTTCGGAATGTTCGGTCAGTTTGAAGATCTTGCCGGCGTAGGAGCGCTCGCCCTCGAACACGCAGGAGGCATAATGCAGGGCATGACTGAGAACATGCAGCCGGGCCTCGCGCCAAGGCACCATCTCGCCGTTGAACCAGATCACCCCGTCCCGGTCGTCGAAGGGAATGGTTTCCATGAAATTATCTTTCGTAAAAAGGATTTTCCGCCAAAGGTTCTTGCGTTGGGTATCATTCTTGGGCATATATGTCAATAACACTGACTTAAATTCGCCGGCCCCAAAGCGCGGCCCGCAAACGAACGGAGTTCGATCATGGCCAACACCGGATTAAACGCCAAACAACCCGCCGGTCCGCTTTTGCAAAGCGACGCCGGCCTGCGCCAGGCGATGGAGCTTCTGTTCTTCGCCTACCGGGATTTTACCGGCGAGGCCGATGCGCTGCTGGCCGATTTCGGCTTCGGGCGGGCCCATCACCGGGTCATTTATTTCGTCGGCGGCCATCCGGGGATGACCGTCTCGGAGCTGCTCAATATCCTCAAGATCACCAAGCAGAGCCTGTCGCGGGTCCTGGGCCAGTTGATCAAGGACGGCTTCATCCACCAGCGCACCGACGACACCGACCGCCGCCGCCGCCGGCTTTATCTGACCGCCAATGGGGCCGAGCTGGAACGCCGCCTGACCGAACGTCAAAGCCGCCGCATCGCCGGCGCCTACCGGCAGGCCGGGGCCGGCGCCATCGAGGGATTCCGCGCCGTCCTTCGCGGTATCATCAACGAAGAAGACCGCCCGCCCGCCGACCCGCCGGCGGCGGAGTGACGCCGGGGCGGCGGGAAAGGACCGGATAAAGCACATGAACGCCGATCTTCCGCATGTTCTCGTCGTCGATGACGACGACCGCCTGAGAGACCTTCTGGGGAAGTTCCTGAGCGACCACGATTTCATGGTCGTCACCACCGCCGACGCCGCCGACGCCCGGGAAAAGATGAAGACGCTTAGCTTCGATATCATTGTCCTGGATTTGATGATGCCGGGCGAAAGCGGCCTCGAATTCGCCAAGGACTTCCGCCGCCAAAGCGATGTGCCGATCCTGATGCTGACCGCCATGGGCGAGCCCGAGGACCGCATCGACGGTTTGGAACGGGGCGCCGACGATTACCTGGTCAAGCCGTTCGAACCCCGGGAGTTGCTGTTGCGCATCAACAACATCCTCCGGCGGACGCCGATGCCGGGGAGCCCCCTCCCGGACGTGCGCATGGGCGAAGTGCTGTTCCAGCCGGAGCGGGGCGAACTCAGCCGCGCCGGCGAGCCGATCCGGCTGACCGACGTCGAGACCTCGCTTCTGCATGCGCTGGCCCAACGGGCCGGGGAGATTCTCAGCCGCGAAGAGCTGATCGAGTTGACCGGCGCCAGCGGCGGCGGCCGCGCCGTCGACGTCCAGGTGACGCGCCTCAGGCGCAAGATCGAACAGAACCCGAAATTGCCCCGCTACCTGCGGACGGTGCGCGGCAAGGGTTACGTGCTGCGCCCCGATTAAAGGCCTGACCCCCATGGGACCCATGACCGTCACCATCAAGCGATTCCTGCCCAAGAGCCTGCTCGGCCGCTCTTTGTTGATTATCGTCATACCGCTGGTGATCCTGCAGGTGGTGTCGGCGGCGATCTTTTACGAGACCCACTGGGACAAGGTGACGCTGCGGCTGGCCCGGGGGGTGGCCGGCGATATCGCCGCCGTCATCACCCTGCTCAAACAAAATCCGGAACCGGAAAATCGCGGTTGGATATTCGACCTCGCCGCCAACACCATGGAATTCCAGGTGTCGTTGAAGGAAAAGGCGGTGCTGCCCAACAGCACCCGAACTCCCAGCGGCCTGATGGAACGAATGCTGGCCCGGGCCATCCGGGGACAGATTGGAAAACCGTTCCAGATCGACACCGATTCCAAGGACCGCACTGTCATCATCGACATCCAGCTGGCGACCGGCGTGCTTCACACCGAAACCACACGCAAACGCCTGTTTTCGTCCACCGCTTATGTGTTCGTGATCTGGATGGTCGGCACCTCGTTGATCCTGTTCGCGGTGGCGACGATTTTCATGCGTAACCAGGTCAAGCCGATCCGGCGGCTGGCCATCGCCGCCGATAATTTCGGCATGGGCCGCGACCTTTCCAGTTTCAAGCCCGAAGGCGCGTCCGAGGTGCGCCGGGCGGGGTCGGCGTTCCTGATCATGCAGGAACGCATCGTCCGCCAAATCAACCAGCGCACCGACATGCTGGCGGGGGTCTCCCACGACTTGCGCACGCCGTTGACGCGGATGAAGCTGCAATTGGAAATGCTCGACGATCACCAGGGCGCGGAAGAGTTGAAATCCGATATCGCCGAAATGGAACACATGCTGGACGGGTACCTGGCCTTTGCCCGCGGCGAGGGGACGGAAAAACCGGAATCCACGGACCTGACGGCGCTTTTAAACGACGCCGTTGCTCAGGCCCGCCGCAAGGGGGGCGTCATCGACCTGCATACCGAAGGACCGTTAACGGTGTCTCTGCGGCCGAAAGCCTTTAAACGATGCCTGACCAACCTCATCGACAATGCCCTGCAATTCGCCGAGCACGTATCGGTTCGCGCCGGAGAACGGGGCGACGCCATCGAGATCGCCATCGACGACGACGGCCCCGGAATCCCCGAAGACCAGCGCGAAGAGGTCTTCAAGCCCTTTTACCGGATCGAAGGATCGCGCAACCCGGGCACCGGTGGCGTCGGCCTGGGGTTGACCATCGCCCGCGACGTCATTCGCGGCCACGGCGGCGAAATCCGGCTCGGCGATTCTCCGAATGGCGGATTAAGGGTGCGTCTCAGGGTGCCGATCTGACGCCGAAGCCGCAAGTCCTTGATCGCAAAGGAAAACGTTTCGGCCCGGTTTTTCCACGGTGGGCATTCGTTGGATTGCGGAGACAGGTTCAAATCAGGACGCCACGTTGGACAGCGTCACCGTGACCGTTGTCCCTTTTCCGACCTTGCTCTTGATGTCCAGCGTTCCGTCGTGGAGGTCGACCAGCGACTTGGTGATCGCCAAGCCGAGGCCGATGCCTTCCTGGGCCTTATGGGGGTCTTGCTCTCCTCTGGTGAAGGGATTGGTCAGTTGCGGTAGTTTCTCGGCCGGTATGCCGGTTCCGGTATCGGCGATCTTCAGTGTCGTGTTCCGCTTTGACGCCTTCGCCGACACCGTGATCCTGCCGCCTTCGGGCGTGAACTTGATGGAATTTGAAAGCAAATTAAAGAGGATTTGTTTCATTGCCCGCCTGTCGGTGTAAAGGGGCGGGAGGTTTTCAGACACCTTCGTCACCAGCTCAATGCCTTTGGATCGTGCTTTTTCGGTGATGATTCTCGCGCACTCCCGGATAATCCCGTCCGTGGACAGTTTTTCCTTGACCAGGGATTGTTTGCCCGCCTCGATGGTCGAGATGTCGAGAAGATCGTTGACCAGTTCCAGCAGATGCTCACCGCTGGCATGAATGTCATCGGCGTATTCCTTATATTTTCCTTCCCCGGGCGGTCCAAAGTACTGGTCGCCCAGAATATCGGAAAATCCGAGAATGGCATTCAAGGGCGTGCGAAGTTCGTGGCTCATGGTGGCCAGGAACTCGGATTTCGCCTCGTTCGCCTGCTCGGCTTCGATAAGGGCGATGCGGCGGCCTTCCTCCGCCTGCTTGCGCTCGGTGATGTCGCGAACGACACTGACGACTTGCGTTCGCTCGCCCTGCTCGTTTCGAATTTCCGAAACCGTATGATCGGCGGGGAAAACGGTGCCGTCCTTTCGCCGCATCTCGAACTCGGTTTCGAACACGCCGAAGTCATCGAGAGCAGGCATTAACATTTCGCCGAATTTCCGGGAATGCTCCTCGTCAACATGCAAAAAAGCAGTTTCTTCCCCTAATATTTCGTTGATCGGGTAGCCGAACATTTTTTCCGTCGCCGGGTTGCAGGTGCGGATCATGCGCCCGGGCATATCAACAACAAAAATAGCCGCCGTCTGGCTGGCGAAAGTCTTTTCCAACAGAATCCGGGTGGACTGCAACGCCTCTTCCGCCTGCTTGCGCTCGGTGATGTCGGTGGCGCTCCCACGGTAGCCCCGGAAATTTCCTTCCTCGTCGAAGAAGGGCTTGCCGCTGGCGCTAAGGTAACAGTTGATGCCGTCTTCGTCGGTTATGGCGAACTGGAAATCACGGAAAGTACGGTGCGCCAGAAGGTCGTCGCGATGCTTGCCCCACTTCTCGTCCTCGTCCGGGTTGACGCCGGCCGCCTCCCAACGGGTGCGGCCGATGAACTCCCCGGCTGCCGGAAAAATCGCGCTCTCCGAATGATCGAACATGGACGTAAATCGATGGGTTTCATCCGTCTCCCAGAACCGGTCGGTGGAGGCCTCCGAGATGTCTTTGAACAGCGCCTCGCTTTCCCGCAACTTTCTCGTCCGCTCCTCCACCCGTTGCTCCAACTCCTCGTTGGCCTTTTTGACTTTTTCCGCGGCTTTTTTTGCCATGACAAGAAGTGTCGCTGAAACCCAGATGGCAAAAAGAGCGAGAAAACGGTTGCTGGCGACTACCCATGGGATTCCGCCTTCCGGCGAATAAAGATATCCGATCAGGATTAACGCGGTGGAAATCGCCGCCAGGATTATGGTCTGGTTACGTTTCGGGAACCACCACCCCAAGAGAACAACGGCCACATACGGCACCCCGCCGGCAACGCCCAAGGGCAGCAGCAGGTCGACGGCAAAAATCGCCACGAACAAGACAGTAGCCGACAAGGCCAACCGCCAAGGTGTTGGCGAAGGGTCCAGCGTCATTGGCTCTCTTTTTTGATAGCTATTGTCCAAATTGCCCCCCATTAGTTGTTTCCAGATGAGCGGTAACATCCAACATTCCCGAACGCTCCTTGGAATTATTTTTACTATAGTGAAATTGTATAACGAATATTGTCGATTTATGTAAAATTATATCACGGTTACCCCCCCCATGCCCCCAAAGTCACTTCTCAAATGGCCTCCCGGTCGCCAACGCCTGGCCGGCGCTAGCAGGCTGCTGAAAAACGCATGATCTGGAGCAATTACCCTTCGAGACGGACCTCCGGTCCTCCTCAGGGTGAGGCATAAGGTATTGTAATTCCTCATCCTGAGCAGCGAGCGCAAGC
>NZAZ01000101.1 GCA_002686255.1 Rhodospirillaceae bacterium | reverse complement strand
TATCATCTAAATTGTACCCCTACGACGGCGTTGCGAGGTTTCCGGCTAGGAGCGCGTTGCGCCGTGGTGCCAACCCACCACAAGCGGCGCTCGACGACGTCCGGAAGCCTCGCAACGCCGCCCTCCGGGTCTCTTTTCCCGTCCCCTCGGGGCGTCGGAAACGCTTGCCGATGTGCCCGCATCGCCTGCGCGCCTCCTCCTGCCGAGGAAACGGAAAAAGCGATCATAGGAGTGCAATTTAGATGATACAGGCTACTGGCACCATATGAAATCGGCGGGAAAGACCGCTGGGGTTTTCCGCCGCCCAGCCGCGTCGTCAGGCGTCAGGGGGCGTCCGTTCGACCGGGCGCCCCGCCAGTTTCCACTCGGGAAAACCGTCTTCAAGGCGGCGCGCGTCGATGCCCTTGTCCCGGAGCCGGTTGACCGCCTCGAAGGCAAGCAAGCAATACGGGCCGCGGCAATAGGCGACCACGTCGCCGTCCGTAGGCAGAAGCTCCAGGTCCCGGTCGAGTCGGTCGAGGGGGATATTGATGGCATGGAGAAGATGCCCGGCGGCAAATTCCTCGGCCGGGCGCACGTCGATCACGGTGACCAGGCCTTGGCGCATCCGCTCGAAGAGTTCGGTCTGGGAAACGGGTTCCAGAGAATCCAGCGACAGCAGATATCCTTCGATCAAACGGCCCATTTCGGCGAAATTCTTCTCCGCCGTCCGTCTCAGGGCGATCAGCAGCGACAACACGTCTTCGCCGGTGATGGCGTAAAAAACGTGCCGATCCTGTTTGCGCGCGGTGACCAGTCCGGCCCGGCGCAGGTGTTGGAGGTGTTGCGAGGTGTTGGCGACCGAGAGCCCGGCGAGGGCGGCGAGCGTTTCGACGTTGCGTTCCTTCTGCGCCAGGAATTCCAGCAGTTCCAGACGGTTGCCGTTGGCCAGGGCCTTTCCGACATCGGCCAGGCGGGCGAAAAGCTGCCGTTTGAGGGGCTCCGTTGTCATCCTCCAGGGACCATACACCATGATATTCAATTAATCAATTGAATAATTTAAAAAGGGGTGCTATGATTGCCGGGCTTCACCGTTGAGAGACATTCGAAGGCGTGACGCCGATCAAGGAGAGACATGACCGACTTCATATCCACCAACGAAATGGCCATCCGGCTGAGTTTCTTCTTCGGTGTGTTCGCGGTGATGGCGGCGGCGGAATTTTTCGCGCCCAGGCGCGCCCTCAGCCAATCGAAGGCGGTGCGCTGGTACGCCAATTTGGGCATCGTCGCGTTGAACACGGTCATTGCGCGCATCGTCTTCCCGCTGGCGCCGGTGGCGGTGGCGGTTGCCGCCGGCGATCGAGGTTGGGGCCTGTTGACCCTTTGGGAGGTGCCCGCGTGGGCCGCCATTGTCGCCGCCGTGGTCATCCTCGATTTCGCTATCTATCTCCAGCATGTCATGGTCCACGCGGTGCCGGTGCTGTGGCGGCTGCACCGGATGCATCACGCGGACCTGGATTTCGACGTCACCACCGGGGCCAGGTTCCATCCCGTCGAAATCATCCTGTCGGTGGCGATCAAGATGGCGGTGATCGTGCTGATCGGCGCGCCGGCGGTGGCGGTGATGATTTTCGAGGTCGTGCTCAACGCCACGGCCATGTTCAACCACTCCAACGTGAAGCTGCCCCTGGGCCTCGATCGGGTGTTGCGCCTGTTCGTGGTGACGCCCGACATGCACCGGGTGCATCATTCTGTCATCCCCCATGAGACCAATTCCAACTTCGGCTTCAACCTGCCGTGGTGGGACCGGTTGTTCGGCACCTACCGCGACCAGCCGGAAAAGGGCCACCAAGACATGACCATCGGCATCGACCTGTTTCGCGAGGCGGCTGAGCTTCATCTTCACAGGATGCTGGCGCAGCCCTTCACGGGGAAACCGGGGGAATACCCCATCAACCGACGCGACTGGGAAACGACCTGAACGATAACAAAGGAGAACACCATGCAAACCCTGATCATCCTCAATGATCCTCCCTACGGCACGGAAAGAAGCTACAACGGCCTGAGACTCGCCAACGCCCTTCTCAAAAGGGACGACGCTCCCGGCGTCACCGTTTTCCTGATGGCCGACGCCGTCGCCTGCGCCAAGCGCGGGCAGACGACGCCGGACGGGTTCTACAACATCGAAAGGCTCCTCAAGCCGGTGGCCAGGAAGGGCAAGGTGCTGCTCTGCGGGCTTTGCATGGACGCCCGGGGCCTGACGCTGGACGAGACCGTGGAAAGCGCCGAAAGAAGCTCCATGGACGACCTGGCGGCGGCCACCGTCGAGGCGGACAGCGTCCTGATCTTCTGAGTCGGCCCCGCCCGCCCGGTCAACTGGAAGGAGACGAGCCATGCACATCATCATTGTCGGCGGTTCATTCGGAGGACTGACAACGGCCTTTGATCTCAGGCGGCTTCTTCCCCGCCGCCAGCACGAGATCACGGTGATTTCGAAGGAACGCCGCTTCATCTTTATCCCGTCGCTGCCATGGGTGGCCATGGGCGATAAGACCATCGCCGACATCTCGTTCGACCTGGATAAACCGCTGACGTCGAAGGGAATCAACTTCGTCGCGGCGGCGGTGAGCCGCATCGACCCGGAGGCGCGCAAGGTCCATACGGATTCCGAATCCCATGACTACGACTATCTGGTCATCGCCACCGGCCACCGCAGCGCCAACGAGGCGGTGCCCGGCCTCGGCCCCTTCGACGGTCCGGGCCATTCGCTGATGTCGCCGCCGGAGGCGGAAGAGGCGAGGGACACCTGGCCGGCCTTCATGGACGATCCCGGTCCCATGGTCATCGGCTGCGCGCCGGGGGCCAGTTGCCTGGGGCCGGCCTACGAGTTCCTGTTCGAGGCCCATCACGCCCTCAAGCAACGGAAAATACGCCACAAGGCGCCGATCACGTTCGTCACGCCGGAGCCCTTTCTCGGCCACTTCGGGGTCGGCGGATTCGGCAAAATCCGCCAATTTCTGGAAGGCGAACTGGAAGACCGCGACGTTCGTTACCATACCTCGGCGGCGATTTCGAAGATTACCGATAGTTCGGTCGAATTGGCGGACGGAACGGCATTCGAATCCCGTTACTCCCTCATCATCCCGCCCTTGGCCGGGGTCAAGCCCGTCGCCGAGGCGAAGGGCCTCGCCAATCCCAAAGGCTTCATTCCCGTTGACCCCTATTACCGGCACGGGGACTTCGAGAATATCTACGCCGTCGGCGTCACCGTCGCCCTGCCGCCGGTCGAGGAGACGCCGGTGCCGGTGAACTTCCCCAAGACCGGCCACATGACCGAGCAGATGGCCAAGATCGCGGCGCGCAACATCGCCGCCGACATCCAGGGCGGCGAGAAGACCACCCATGAGTTGATGGTCGAGTGCATCATGGACATGGGCGACGAAGCCGTTCACATCGTTGCCGACCCGGTGCGCCCGCCCCGCGACGTCTCGAAGATAAGCAAAGGCAAACGCTGGCTGTGGGCGAAGCGGTTCTTCGCCAACTATTTCCTCTGGAAAATGAAGCGAGGCGCGACGCGAAGCCCGAAATGGGTGTGGTAGCGATCAATCGGGGCCCGTGGTCTCGGGACTGACGGCCGTTGGACAAAGAAGACTTTCATGGTCAAGCGGCCATGATCCAGCGGTCAGCCGTCGGCGTAAAGTTCCGCCATCAGCCGCGCCACTTCCAGGGATTCCGGGTCGCCGGAGGCCCGGAGGCCCTCGATCGCCCCTTCGCGGTCGGCCGGCGAACGGTTCTGGCTGAGCTTGAATTTCCCTTCCAGCCGGTCGACGGGCATCTCGAAGGCGACGATGCCGTCGAGCATTTTCTCGATGTAGGATTCCGGCAGCCGGTCCATGGACCAGGGACCGGTGGCCCCGCTTTCGTATTCCGAGGTCAAGCGTTCCAGCACGTCCAGCGCCGCCGCCGGGTCGGAAAGGACTTTCGGCTTTCCATAGGCGTGGACGGTGACGTAGTTCCAGGTCGGGACCATGATCTCGGTTTCGTACCAGTTCGGCGAGACATAGGCGTGGGGCCCCCGGAACATCGCCATGGCCTCGGTCTTGCCGTCGAAGGCCCGCCATTGGGGGTTGGCCTTGGCCGTGTGCCCGAGCAGCCGTTGGCCGCCGCCGTCGCCCTGGCCCGGGTCCGTATCCAGGATCAACGGGATGTGGCTGGCGACGGGAACGCCGTCGGCCGCCGTCACCAGCAGCACGAAGCCGTGCTCGCGCATGAAGCGCGCCAGGACCGAGGGGTCGTCGACGTCGAAATGCCGGGGCCTGTACATGGGCCTGTTCTCCATTGTGAGGATCACCGGTGCGGCTTATATCATGATCGGGATTTAAAAATGAATTCGGGAGACATCCATGGATGAAGAAATCTTCAACATGCAAATCCGCAAGTTCCTCAAGAACGTCGGCGTCACCTCGCAGCGCGAAATCGAAAATGCCGTGCGCGCCGGCCTTGAAGACGGAACCTTGAAGGGAGAGGAAACCATTCAGGCCAAGGTCACGCTGAGCATCGAGAAGCTCGGCCTCAGCACCGATATCGACGGCGATATCGATCTGGCCTAGGTTTTATCCGCGTTTGATCAACGCCGCCTTGATATCGCCGATGGCCTGTCCGGGGTTGAGGTTTTTGGGGCACGTGCTGGTGCAGTTCATGATCGTGTGGCACCGGAACAGGCGGAACGGATCGTCCAGCTTGTCGAGCCGCTCGCCCGCCGCCTCATCCCGGGAATCGGCAAGCCAGCGACCGGCCTGCAGCAAAATCGCCGGGCCCAGGTAACGGTCGCCGTTCCACCAATAGCTGGGGCAACTGGTCTGGCAACAGAAACACAGCACGCATTCCCAAAGACCGTCCAGCTCGGCGCGTTCTTCGGGGCTTTGCAGGCGTTCGCCCGTCGGCGGCGGGGTGTCGGCCTGCAGCCACGGTTCGATGGACCGGTATTGGGCGTAAGGGACGCTGAGGTCGGGGACCAGGTCCTTGACCACCGGCATATGGGGCAGGGGGTAGATCTTGACGTCGCCCTTGATGTCGTCGATGGACTTGATGCAGGCGAGCGTGTTGGTGCCGTCGACGTTGAAGGCGCATGACCCGCAAACCCCTTCGCGGCACGACCGGCGGAAGGTCAGGGTCGAATCGATCTCGTCCTTGATCTTGATAAGCGCGTCCAGGACCATCGGCCCGCACTTGTCCAGGTCGACCTCGAAGGTGTCGAGGCGCGGGTTTTCGCCGCTGTCGGGATCCCAGCGGTAAATCTTGAACTTCCTGACCCGGGTGGCGCCGGCGCGGGCGGGGAAGGTCTTGCCCTTCTTGACCTTGGAATTGGCCGGCAGCGTGAATTCAACCATCCGTCATGGTTCCCGTCAGTAAACCCTGGCCTTGGGTTCCATGTAATCGACTTCGCCGGTCAAAGTCCAGGTATGGACCGGCCGGTAGGTCAGGCTGATCGACCCATCCCCGGCAAACCAGGCCAGGGTGTGCTTCATCCAGTTTTCGTCGTCGCGCTCGGGATAGTCTTCGTGGGCGTGGGCGCCGCGGCTTTCATGGCGGGCCTCCGCCGAATGCATGGTCGCCCGGGCGCACGCCATAAGGTTTCCCAGTTCCAGGGCCTCGACAAGGTCCGAGTTCCAGATCATCGAGCGGTCCGAAAGCTGGATATCGGGAAGCCGGCCCGCGATGTCGTCGATCTTTTTCACCCCTTCGGCCAGAATCTCCGAGGACCGGAAGACGGCGGCGTTGTCCTGCATGGCGCGCTGCATGGCGGCGCGGATTTCGCTGGTTTTGGAGCCGCCCTTGGCGTTGCGCAGCCGGTCCAGCCGGTCGATGGCGTAATCGGCGGAATCGGCGGCCAACGGCCTCAGGGGAGCCCCCGGCTTGATCAATTCGGCGGCCTTGATCGATGCCGCGCGTCCGAACACCACTAGGTCGAGCAACGAATTGGTGCCGAGCCGGTTGGCGCCGTGGACGGAGGCCGAGGCGCACTCGCCGATGGCCATCAACCCGGGCGCCAGGGCGTCCGCGTCCTTTTCCGTCGGCCGCAGGATCTGACCGTGATGGTTGGTGGGGATGCCGCCCATGTTGTAATGCACGGTGGGTATGACCGGGATCGGTTCCTTGGCCGCATCGACGCCGGAAAAGATCTTTGCCGATTCAGTGATCCCCGGCAGCCGTTCATGAAGAAGATCGCGGCCTAAGTGTTCCAGGTGCAGGAAAAGGTAGTCCTTGTCCTGGCCGATGCCCCGGCCTTCGCGGATTTCGACGGTCATGGAACGGCTGACCACGTCGCGGCTGGCCAAGTCCTTGGCCGTCGGCGCGTAGCGCTCCATGAAACGTTCGCCTTCGGAATTGGTCAGGTAACCGCCTTCGCCGCGCGCCCCTTCGGTAATCAGGCAGCCGGAGCCGTAGATGCCGGTGGGGTGGAACTGGACGAATTCGTGGTCCTGCAGGGGCAGCCCGGCGCGGGCGATCATGCCGTTGCCGTCGCCGGTGCAGGTATGGGCCGAGGTGCAGGAAAAATAGGTGCGCCCGTAACCGCCTGTCGCCAGCACCACCAGATGGGCGTGGAAACGGTGAATTGTGCCGTCGTCCAGGTTCCAGGCGATGACGCCCTGGCATTCCCCGTCCCGGTCCATGATCAGGTCGATGGCGAAGTATTCGACGAAGAATTCGGCGTTCTCCTTCAGGCTCTGCTGGTAAAGCGCATGCAACATGGCATGGCCGGTCCTGTCGGCGGCGGCGCAGGCGCGTTGCACGGGGGCCTCGCCGTAATTGCGCATATGGCCGCCAAAGGGCCGCTGATAGATCTTGCCCTCCGGCGTGCGCGAAAACGGCACCCCGTAATGTTCGAGCTCATAGATCGCCGGCACCGCCTCGCGGCACATGTATTCGATGGCGTCCTGATCGCCCAGCCAATCCGACCCCTTGACGGTGTCGTACATGTGCCACCGCCAATTGTCCTCGGCCATGTTGCCGAGCGACGCGCTGATGCCGCCCTGGGCGGCGACGGTGTGCGACCGGGTCGGGAAGACCTTGGTCACGCACGCCGTTTTCAGACTTGCCGCGGCTAGCCCCAGGGTCGCCCGCAGCCCGGCGCCGCCGGCGCCGACGACGATGACGTCATATTTGTGTTCGGTGATCGGATAGGCCTGGGGCACGGCGCGTTCAGCCCCCGAAGGCCAGCCGGGCAACGGCGAAAATCGTGTAAACGGCCAGGAAAAAGGCCCCCAGCTTGACCGCGATCAGGGCCGTGAAGTGGGCTGCCTGATGGTGGATATAATCCTCGATGATGACCTGCAGGGCCATCTGTCCATGGTGATAGACGGCGATGGTCAGCAGGATCAGCAGCACCGGATTGCCTTCCGCGCCGACCCATTGCGTGAAGGTGGCGTGGTCGGCGTTGACCATGGAAAGGGCCGACACCACGAACCACAAGGTCAACGGCACCAGGGCGATGGCGGTAATTCGTTCCGCCCACCAATGGCTGACGCCGCCTTCCGTGGACAAGCCGGGACCCCGAACCTTGCCGAGTGTCGAACGAAGCTCCATTAAATCGCTCCCGCCACCCAGTAGCCGGCAAGGAAAGTGAGGACCGTCATTACGCCGGTGAAGATGACCACCGCCCAGCCCGAAACGTTGAGCTTATCCATCTCGAAGCCCCAGCCGATGTCCCAGGCCAGGTGGCGGATGCCGTTGGCCAGGTGATAATACAGCGCCAAGGTCAACCCCAACAGCACCAGGCGCCCGAACCAGGAGCCAAGGAACCATTGCGCCCGGGCGAAAGTCTCGGGACCGTAGGTGGCCGACGCGATCCAATAGGTCATCATCAGCGCCCCGGCCCAAAGCCCGACGCCGGTGAGCCGGTGCAGGATAGACAACATGGACGTGATCTGGGGCCGATAGACCTGGAGGTGCGGTGAAAGCGGCCGGTTGCCGGATGCCATTGGCGGAACCTCTGGGGCTGGCGGATAAGCGCCTTGCGGCGGTGTCGAGCCTGATAAATTGGTAAACGCACGCCCGAGTTAAGTCAATGTCGGCCGGCCCGAAACCAGGGCCGGGGAAAGCTCGAAATCAAGGCCCCCCCAATCCGTCCCCGGGTTCGACCCTTGCCGCGGCCGGATTAATGTAATGCGTTGGTTTTAATAAGAATTGATTCAAGTTGTGAGTGGTTATGTGGATAACTTGTGGGCGGAATGTGAAAATCTACTCTAGTTATGCACAGAATAATACTTTTGCCGTTGTATTTCATATTGAAATGAACAGGCGATATTTTCATCATGCTATTTGCATGCGAAAGCGTCATTGCAACGAATTCTTGAAGTCCAACCATTAGATCCTCCGGGATTTGGCGGTTAGCCGAAAGAAGGAGTTGCCCCGAGGCGAAGCGGGTGGTTCGCCGTCCGCCGCGCCGAGGGTAGGCGTCCGGCGAGGCTTCTTGAGCGGTTTTTGCCGCTGTAGCTTCACCGGGTGCCGGCGGAAGCCTCGTTGACCGCGAGGCGGGCCTTTCGCGGGTCGGTCGCTCTCCCTGGTGGGGGCTGGCCGGTTCGGTTGAGCGGACAACTATTCCTCCGGCGCGAGCCGGCGGTGGTTGAAAGCTCAAGGGCAGGGAGTCTGGGCTGCCTGCAGCCCGGATTCGCGATCGGGGGAATCTTGATTTTCCGGATCGTACCGTCGGAGGCCTTGGCTTCCTTCGGACTGGCCAGAGGGGTTCGAGCGCGCGCGAGGTCTTTTGTTTTCGGCGGTTCGCCGAAGGGGGGAATCGGCAACGAAACTCCCTGAAACGCGGGCCACGCCCGCCCCTCTGAGGGCTGATCTCTGCCCAGGGTATGTCCGTGGAGGTGGTGGTGCGGAACGAAAAGCCGTTTTTTCGTGCATGGAGCCTGGCCGGCTCCAAGAGGTGTCAGGAGCGTTGTTTCGGCGGCGCGTTACGTGGGTTTCCCAGGACCTACGTACCTGACACCTCTTTCTTTAGCAGAACGATTTTTAGGTGACAACAATATTTTGTGTTTTAGGCATTTTTTTCGCCTAAATCATGTTTTGTATGGATTCAACGGATTCTGTACTGAGTCTTTACAGAGCTTTGACCGGATAGAGGCAATGTCTATCATCGCTCCTTGGTATCAGGCGTTTTCCATCTCCTCGATCGCCTGCGCCATGGCCACCAGCCGTTCGGCGTTCAATACGTGCAGGTTCTCGATCAGCTTGCCGTCGACGACGACGATGCCCTGGCCCTCTTCCACCGCCTCGGCGTGAGCGGCGATGATCTTTTTCGACCATTCGACTTCTTCCGGCGACGGCGCAAAGGCCCTGTTGGCGGCGTCGATGGTCTTGGGATGGATCAGCGTCTTGCCGTCGAATCCCAGTTCCGCGCCCTGGCGGCAGGAATGTTCCAGGCCTTCGTCGTCGTTGAGGTCCAGGTGCACCCCGTCGAGAATGGCGATGCCCGCCGCCCGCGCCGCCAGCAGGCACAGCCCCAACGAGGTGATGAACGGCAGGCGGTCGCGGGTGTCGGCGCATTGCAGGTCCTTGGCCAGGTCCGACGTGCCCATGACCAGGGCGCCGACACGGGGGCTGGCCTCCGAAATTTCCTCGGCGTGCAGCATGCCAAGCGGCGTCTCCATCATGCACCAGACCGCCAAGTCTTCCGGCGCCCCGGAGGTTTCCAAAATCGCCTCGGCCTGATGCACGGTGCTGGCGCTTTCGACCTTGGGCAGCAGCACGGCGTCGGCGCCCATGGTGGCGGCCGCCACCAGGTCGTCGTGCCCCCACGAGGCATCCATGGCGTTGACGCGGACGATCAATTCGCGCTTGCCGTATCCACCTTCCTTGATGGCGTCGCGGATCTGGCCGCGGGCTTTCTCCTTGGCGTCGGGGGCGACGGCGTCCTCCAGGTCCAGGATCAGCCCGTCGGCGGCAAGCGTGCGGCCTTTTTCCAGGGCCCGCTTGTTGGACCCGGGCATGTAAAGGACAGAACGGCGCGGGCGCGCGTTTTTCGACATTCCATTTCTCCGTGAAAGTTTTCCGTTGCCGTTTTCTTTTAAATCCCTGGTTGACGAAAATTACAATCCGAAGCCGGTCGCTGGCAAGGCCGGCGTGGACCGGGCGGCGGCGCTGAAAAGGGAATTAACCACGGAGGCACCGAGACACAGAGGAAAAAAAACAAAGATAAGGAACCTGTGTGCTCCTTCCTTTTTATTTCTGTTTAATCTTTTTCATCTTTTTTTGAATCTTAGTGACTTTGTGGCTCCTTCTTGTTTTTTCCCGGTGTCTCCGTGGTGAGGAAGGAATAACCACTTGGAAAGCGCACAAACAAAAACCGGGGCTCCGAAGAGCCCCGGTTGATGTCTCGGATAAGGACCGGCTGGTTGCCGTCGAGGCTTCCCTCGGATCCCTAGAAGTTAAAGATCGTCTGCAGCGCAATCACGTCGACGTCTTCGAACGTGTTGGTGTCCGTGTCATAGGAATAGTTCCTATAGCTGAGAGCCATGTTGGCGCCGATCGGATCGAAGAGCTGGACGATAGTGAAACCAACCGCGTCGCCGTCGGAATTGCCGGCGACAAGGTCCGTGGTGCGGTTCCAATTGAAGCTGAAGTTGGTGCCGCCGACACCGAAAACCTTCGCCCGGTAGCCGACGTTGAAGTACCAGAACTTGCCGTCGCCGCCGGTCCTTCTGGCACTACCCGGGCCGATCAGTTCCCGTTGGCCGTAGGCGAAGGTGGCGTTGACGCCGCTGTCGTGCAGGGCGGCGCCGGAAACCGACGCCGTACCTCCGGTCGTCGCCGAGGTGGCGGCATTGTTGTTGTATTGACCCTGGACGCGGACCTGGAAGCCGCCGAACTTGGCGCGATAGTCGGCGGCGACGTCCCAGTCGCCGCCGGCGATGTAGGACGTGGCCAGCGCCAGGCCGGCGAACCGCGGCGTGTCGTAGCGCAGAACGTCGTCACGGCTACGGCCGTCAAGGTTGGTGAACGCGGCGCCCACGGTAACGCCACTGATGCTCGGCGCAGCCGCGCCTCTGGTGGTGTCGATGAAGAGAATGCCCTGGCCGAACGTTCTGTTGCTCGATGCATCATTCATGTTGACGCCGGAAAACGTCGTCTCCGAACGGCCGTTGGAAGCGGTGTTGGTGTTGCCGAGGCTGATCTTGCCCATCCTCTTGTGGTTCACCCAGACGAACTGGTGACGAACCCCCCAGCCCGCATCGGTGGCGGATTCCGTGCCGCCGGCGCCCATGCCGAGGGTCATGCCGTCCTGCGGGTTCGAAATCGGGATATCCATCTCGATCATGGCGCCGGCGGTCACGTTCTCGTTCAACGTGCCCTTGGCGATCCAGCGCGTACGGCTCTGGCTCTCCCCACCGTCGGTGATGAACGCCGAATCGGAATAGCCGTCATCGGCGTACCATAGGGCTTTGGCAACGAAACCCGAAATCTTCAGGCTGTTCTTGTTGCCGCTCGAAAGCGTATCGTCGGCGGCGTTGACGCCCGGCGCCACCGGGGCGGCAATGGCGAAAAGCGCGGCCGCCGCGACCGACGATTTGAGTGTGGTTTTGATATTCACTTTGGTCTCTCCTTCACCAAATTTGGGTTCGGGGTAACCCCTTTGAAGAAATTGGAAACCCCCTCTTGGCCCCAAGATCAAGGCCCCGGAGGCCGACCTGAGGCTTTCCAACCTCTTGTCACGGACATTTTACGGTTTTCATCCTTAGCGGGAAGTTAATTATCGGTTGCTTGGGTGATTTTCCGCCACATTGTGGTAAATCTGCAACACGTTTGAAGGCGCGGCAGGGCTTAACCGTTGCCCGCACGGCAGGGCTTAACCGTTGCCCGGGACGTGTCACCCTTTTGCTCCCCATTATACCAAGGAGCGACGATTTGACCGAAAGCGGCGGCGCCACGCCGCCCGAGGAAGCGACCCTTCCCCGCCGCATCATCGAAGAGTTGAAAATCCAGTGCCCCCCCCTCCTTTCGATTCGATGACAAAGGGGCCGGGCCGAAAAGCCCAGCCCTTTTTCTTTTCCCGGGGCCGGGAAAGCGGGTAAAAAAGAAAAATGACGGAGGAATCATCGAGGAAAAACGCCGAAATGCTCGACCGGGCCCTGGATTGCCTGCGCCGGGGCCGGTTCCAGGATGCCGCCGGGCGGTTGGAAAAGGTTTTCGACGCCGAGCCCGAAAACCCCGCCGCCCATCACCTGGCCGGGCTTATGCATCACCAACGGGGCCGGGCCGCCGAGGCCCGCCGGCACCTGGAGCAGGCCGTGAAAGGGGCGCCGGACAACCCCGAATTCCACCTCGATTTCGGCGTCGTGCTGGGCGACCTGGGCCGCGCCGACGACGCCATCCGTCATTACCGGACCGCCCTATCGCTCGCCCCCGGAACCCCGGCGGCCCTGGCCAACCTCGGGTTCGCCCTCGGCGACAAGGGCGATTACGCGCAAGCCCTCGACGCCTTCGGCCAGGCGTTGTCGGCCGAGCCCGGGCATATCGGGGCGCAATTGGGGTTCGCCCATATCCTCGGCGGCCTCCGGGCCGGGCACTACAGCCAGGAGCTTGAAACGGCGCTGCTCCGCGCCTTCGGCCTCGTCCACGCCAACCATGCGCGGCTCGCCGCCGCCGCCGCCCATTTGCTGGGCCTGAAATACGGCCTTTCGCAAGCCGTCCCCGGCGATTCGGACATCGCCCCCGACATCGCCAAAGACGCCCTGTTCGAGGCCTTCCTGACCCGGTGCGTCAACATCGACGTGCGGATGGAGCATTTCCTCACCGGCCTCAGGCGGCGGCTGGTCCTGGCCGCGCCCGGCAGCCATTCCGCGGACGCGCTCAAGGCGGCCGGCCTTTTGGGCGTCCAGTGCTTCATCAACGAATACATCTTCTTCCGCCAGGCCGACGAAACCGAAGCCGCGGCCAGGATCAAGAAACGCCTTGAGGAGGCCCTGGCGGCCGGAGCCGGCGTCGAAACCCTGAGGGAGCCGGCTCTGATCTACGCCATGCATGGCCCGCTCGGCGCCGTCAGGGGCGCCGGGGCCCTGGCCGGCCTCGATTCCGAATCGTTGGGCCCGGACCTCGACCGCCTGGTCCGGTTGACGGTCCGCGATCATCTGGCCGAGGCGGCGTTGCGGGAAAAAATCGAAACATCGGGCCCGATCACCGACGCCACCTCCCAGGCCGTCCGCGCCCAGTACGAGGAAAACCCCTATCCGCGCTGGCTCGACGCCCCGGCGCAACAGCCGGCAAGCCTAAGCGCCTTGCTCGGCGGCATGTTCCCGCATTTCACCCCGCCCGCCTTCGGCCCCACGCTCAATATCCTGATCGCCGGTTCGGGCACCGGTCAGCACGTCGCCCACGTCGCGCGCACCCACCCGCAGGCGAACATTCTCGCCATCGACCTGTCGAAGGCGTCGATCGCCTACGCCATGCGGATGATGGAAAAACTTGGGCTTTCCAACGTCCGCTTCATGCAGGCGGACATCCTCGAGGCGGCGGCCATCGGCGGCGCCTTCGACATGATCCAGTCGGTCGGCGTCCTTCATCACATGAAAGACCCGCTCCGCGGCTGGCGGGTGCTGGCCGGGCTGTTGAAACCGGGCGGCGTGTTCAAGCTCGGACTGTACAGCGGCCGCGGCCGCCGCCATGTCCGCGAAGCCCGAAGCCTGATCGAGGCCGAGGGCATCGAATCGTCGGCCGACGGCATCGCCGCTTTCCGCCACAAACTCTTGACCGAAAAGCCGGGCGGCGATCTGGCGCGTATCATCGAGACCCCGGATTTCTTCACCACGTCGATGTGCCGGGACCTGCTGTTCCACGTCCACGAACATCACACGACGCCGAAGCGGATCAAACGGGACCTGGCCCAACTGGGGCTCGAATTCATCGGCTTCGAACAGTTCGAGGAAGCGGGGATCAACGACGCCTACCGGCAGGCCTATCCCGGCGACGCGGCGTTGACCGACCTCGACAACTGGGACGCCTTCGAGGCCGCCCACGGCGGTTTCATCGACATGTATCTGTTGTGGTGCCGGAAACCGGAATAAGGCCGATGCCCGGCCCGCGTCCATGTTAGCCTAGCGGCGTCCACTGAAGGATTGGAGCCACTCTCATGCCCCAAAAACCATGAATAAGTACGACTACGACCTGATCGCCATCGGCGCCGGTTCCGGCGGCGTGCGCGCGTCTAGGCGGGCGGCGGCCCTGGGCAAGCGCGTCGCCATCGTCGAGAACCTGCGCACCGGCGGCACCTGCGTCATGCGCGGCTGCGTGCCGAAGAAGCTGCTGGTCTACGCCAGCCACTTCGCCGACGACTTCGAGGACTCGAGCGGCTACGGCTGGCAAGGCGCCGACCCCGGCTTCGACTGGCCGGCGCTGATCGAAGCCAAGAACAAGGAGCTCGACCGGCTGGAAGCGATCTATCACCGAATCTTAAGCGAGGCCGGGGTCGAGGAAATCTTCGCCACCGCCACGGTCGCCGATCCGCACACGGTCGAGGTCGATGGGTCCGGGGGCAAAAGCCTGACCACGGAAACCATCCTGGTGGCCACGGGGGGCTGGCCGAAGATGCCCCCCATCCCCGGCATCGAGCACGTGATCACCTCGAACGAGGCGCTCGACCTGGCCCGACTGCCGGAGCGCATCGCCATCGTCGGCGGCGGTTATGTCGCCGTCGAATTCGCCGGGATTTTTAATTCGCTCGGCGCCCGGGTCACCGAGATCATCCGCGCCCCACAGATCCTGCGCGGCTTCGACGACGACGTGCGCGGCGCGCTGGCCGGGGAAATGGAAAACAAGGGCATCGACATCCGTTCCGAGACCGAGGTCGGGGAGATAACCAAGGACGGAAACGCGTTTTCGCTTAAATTGAAGGGCGGCGGCACAATCGCCGCCGACCTGGTCATGTACGCCACCGGCCGCGCGCCCAACACGCGGGGCATGGGGCTCGAGGAAGCCGGCGTCGCGCTCGACGGCAAGGGCGCCGTCAAGGTCGATGAATATTCCCGCTCCTCGGTCGGGAACATCTACGCCATCGGCGACGTCACCGAGCGCATGAACCTGACGCCGGTCGCCATCGCCGAGGCCGAGGCGATGGTGAAAACCGCTTTCGAGGACACCCCCACCGCCGTCGATTACGCGGGCGTGCCGTCGGCGGTGTTCAGCCAGCCGCCCATCGGCACGGTTGGACTGACCGAGGCCGAGGCCGGGGCCGTAAACGAAATTGGCGGCGGCGCCATCGACGTCTATGTGTCGCGCTTCACGCCGATGAAATACACCCTATCGGGGCGCGGCGAAAAATCGATGATGAAGCTCATCGTCGAGCGCCACACCGACCGCGTGCTCGGCTGCCACATGGTCGGCCTCGACGCGCCGGAGATCATCCAGGGCTTCGCCGTCGCGCTCCGCACCGGCGCCACCAAGGCCCAGTTCGACGCCACCATCGGCATCCACCCGACGGCGGCCGGGGAGTTTTTTACGTTAAGGGAGAAAAGGCCCGAGCCGGGGGAGGGTTAGGGGGCGCTCTGATGTCTGTTTTTAGCCAACTAAGGAAGTCGCATATCTACTCCGTGAGCCGAACAGTGAATCTAACGATCAAGCTCTTCGAGCATTTTCCTTCCAAGCTCTTCAATCTTGTTGAAATCGGCGAGTAGCTGAGAATGGATGACAACTGATTTTGCATTTTCCGTAAAAGAGTGCGTCATGATCGGCTTGAACTGGCCGAGCGCTTGTTGCTTCGCTGATAAATGGTCGTACTCTTCGAAATCGCGGCGATTGAAAGCATTAGCTATACGGCCTTCGAAATTCTGATAAGCGGCTTCCTTATCGTCGGTGATCGTGTAGGGCGGGATGTAAAGCGGAGGTCCGTCTCGAAGGGTGGGGAAGCGGAGGTCCGTCTCGAAGCCTCATCCTGAGGAGCGGAGCGTCTCGAAGGATGGGGCCTCAATGCCGGTTTTTCTGGAATATTAATGTTTTCCGGCGTATAGGAGCGGTCAACGACCCCCGGAAACACGGCAAACACGGCAATAAAGAGTTTTCGACATGGCCAAAAAATGGGCGCCGGACAGTTGGCGCGGCAAACCGATCCGCCAGGCGCCGGAATACCCGGACGCCGAGGCGCTGGAAGCGGTGGAAAAGCAGCTCCAACGCATGCCGCCGCTGGTCTTCGCCGGCGAGGCGCGAAATCTGAAACGGCAACTCGGCCGGGTCGCCGAAGGCCAGGCGTTCCTGCTGCAAGGCGGCGACTGCGCCGAGAGCTTCGCCGAGTTCCACCCCGACAACATCCGCGATACCTTCAGGGTGCTGTTGCAGATGGCCGTGGTGCTGACCTTCGGCGCCACGCTGCCGGTGGTCAAGGTCGGCCGCCTGGCCGGGCAGTTCGTCAAGCCGCGCTCCGAGCCGACGGAAACCGTCGGCGCCGAGACCCTGCCCAGTTACCGCGGCGACATGGTCAACGGCATCGAATTCACCGCCGCGGCGCGCGCGCCCGACCCGGACCGGTTGCTGCAGGGCTACAACCAGTCGGCGGCGACCCTGAACCTGATCCGCGCTTTTGCACAAGGCGGATACGCCGACCTGCATAAGGTCCATCAATGGAACCTGGGCTTCGTCGACGACAGCCCGCTGGCCGAGCAATACCGGGACCTGGCCGGCCGCCTCGACGAAACGCTGGCGTTCATGGCTGCCTGCGGGCTGACCTCGGAAACGACGCCGCAGATCCGCGAGACCGATTTCTTCACCTCGCACGAAGGGCTGCTGCTGAACTACGAGCAGGCCATGACCCGCGTCGATTCGATCTCCGGCGACTGGTACGACACCTCGGCCCATCTGCTGTGGATCGGCGACCGCACGCGGCAGCTTGATGGCGCCTACGTCGAATTCATGCGCGGCATCGCCAACCCGGTCGCCTTCAAGACCGGGCCGTCGAGCGACGCCGGCGAAATGCTTGAATTGATCGACATCCTCAACCCCAGGAACGAGCCCGGGCGGCTGACGATCATTTCGCGCATGGGCGCGGACAAGGTGGAAACCCTGCTCCCGCCCCTGGTGCGCGCCGTCGAGGCCGAGGGCAAGAAGGTGGTCTGGGTCTGCGACCCCATGCACGCCAACACCGAGAAAAGCGCCAGCGGCTACAAGACGCGGCCGGTCGCCCGCATCCTCGAGGAGGTCAAGGGCTTCTTCGCCGTCCACCGGGCCGAGGGCACGCACGCCGGCGGCGTCCATTTCGAGATGACCGGCCAGGACGTCACCGAATGCACCGGCGGCGCCCAGGCGATCACCGAGGCCCATCTGTCGGACCGCTACCACACCCATTGCGATCCGAGGCTGAACGCCAACCAGGCCCTGGAGCTGGCGTTCCTGCTGGCGGAAATCCTTAAAGACGGCCGGTCCCGGGCCGCCGCCAAGGCCCCCGGGCGCGCCCGGCAGGCCGGCTAGGCGCCGGGGCCGACGTGGCCGGGCGGAAAAAATCCGAACTCAAGACCGGGGCCGGGGCCGACGGGCGGATGGAAGGCCACATCCGGCGCTGGTCCGACCATTATTTCCTCAAGACCAGGACGGCGGTCGAACGCTTCGGCGACAAACAGGTCACCTATGCGGTGTTCATGCGCCGGCCGGTGATCTTCGCCCCCAAGCTGATGGTGGCGTGGCTCGAGGACGCCGCCCGGGCCCGGCAAATCGACATCGCCATCGAGCTCAATTACGACGAAGGCCAATGGGTCGGCGCCGGCGAGCCGCTGGCCTATATCACCGGGCCGCTGTCGAAGCTGGTCGACCTGGAGACGCTGTACCTGCAGAAGCTCGGCGCCGCCTGCGTCGCCGCCAACAACGCCTTCACCATGTGCGTCGAGCTGCCCGACGTCACCTTCCTGGCCATGGACGCGCGCCATTGCGCCGGCACCGAAATGGCGGAAATCATGGCCTATGCGGCCTCGGTGGGCTCCGAGGCGGCGAAGCGCCAGGTCGGCGCCAAGGGCTTCATCGGCAACGCCACCGACGCCACGGCGCATTTCTTCGGCCGCGACGGCGGCCTCGGCACCATGCCCCACGTGCTGATCGGCTATGCCGGATCGACGTGCAGGGCGGCCGAGATGTTCGTCGAAACCTTCCCCGGCGAGCCGATCACCGTGCTCGTCGATTACTACGGCCGCGAAATCACCGACGCCCTGACCGTCTGCCGCCGGTTCCCGGAAATGGCGTCTGCGGGGGATTTGAGCCTGCGCCTCGATACCCACGGCGGGCGCTTCGTCGAGGGCCTGGACACCCAGGAATCCTACGCCGTGCTCGAACGCCACGCCCCGGTGGCGGTGCGCCGCTACCGCTCGGAACGTGAGCTGAGGACGCTCACCGGGACCGGGGTGTCGGCGGCGGCGATCTTTTATTTCCGCGAACAACTGGACGGCGCCGGGTTTGATAATGTGAAGATCGTCGTCTCGTCCGGGTTCGACGTCGCCAAGTGCCGGGTCATGGCCGACGTCGGCGCCCCCATGGACGTCATCGGCACCGGGTCGTTCCTGCCCGAAAACTGGGCCGAGACCTTCGCCACCGCCGACGCGGTCGCCTATGACGGCAAGCCGGACGTCAAGGTGGGGCGTGAATTCCTGCTCAAACGGAAGTGAAAGAGCGCGGCCGCCCATGATCCCCGGGAATCCCAAGGCACTAATACCAAGGACTTGCAGGCCAATGACATCCCCATGACCGAGACCCTCGCCATAGCCCTGGCGCAGATCAATCCGACCGTCGGCGATATCGACGGCAACCTGGACCGCCTCCGCGCCGCCCGCGCCGAGGCGGCGGCAAACGGCGCCGATCTGGTGATCGCCGGCGAACTCGCGGTTTCCGGCTACCCGCCCGAGGACCTGGTCCTCAAGCGCGCCTTCCAGGACGCCGTCGAGGAAGGGGTCGGCAAACTGGCCGCCGAGACCGATGACGGCGGGCCGGGGATTCTGATCGGCACGCCATGGCGCAAGGACGGCCTGCTTTACAACGCCGCCGTGCTGCTGGACGGGGGCGGCGTCGCCGCCGTCCGGTTCAAGCACGAACTGCCCAATTACGGCGTCTTCGACGAAAAACGGGTCTTCGAAACCGGCCCGTTGCCGGGGCCGGTGCCGTTCAGGGACGTGCTCCTGGGTGTCATGATCTGCGAGGACATGTGGGCCCCGGACGTTACCGAATGCCTGGACGAATCGGGGGCCGAAATCCTGATCGTCATCAACGGCTCGCCGTTCGAAACCGACAAACCCGACGACCGGCTCAACTACGCCGTTTCCCGGATCGCGGAATCCGGCCTGCCGCTAATCTACGTCAACATCGTCGGCGGCCAGGACGAGCTGGTCTTCGACGGCGCGTCGTTCGTCCTCGGCGCCGACAACAAGTTGCTGGCCAAGGCGCCGTCATGGACCGAGGACGTGGCCGTCAGCCGATGGAAACGCGCCGGCGAAAGCTGGACGTGCGCCGAAGCCGCCATCGACGCGGCGCCGGAAATGACCGAGTCCATCTACCGGGCGCTGGTCCTGGGGCTTCGCGATTACGTCGGCAAGAACGGCTTTCCCGGAGTCCTGATCGGGTTGTCGGGCGGCATCGACAGCGCCTTGACTGCCGCCGTCGCCGTCGATGCCCTGGGTTCCGGCAAGGTCCATTGCGTCGTCATGCCGTCGCCCTATACGTCCGCCGAAAACCTGGAGGACGCGGCCGAGACGGCGGGAAATTTGGGGGTCGAGCTGGACACCATCGCCATCGACCCGGCGATGCAGGCGTTCGAAAACATGTTGGCCGACGCCTTCGAGGGCCGGAACGCCGATGAAACGGAGGAAAACATCCAGGCCCGCGCCCGCGGCATGACGCTGATGGCGCTCAGCAACAAGCTCGGGTTCATGGTCCTCAGTACCGGCAACAAGTCGGAAATGTCGGTCGGCTACGCGACGCTCTACGGCGACATGTGCGGCGGCTATTCGGTCCTCAAGGACGTCTACAAGACCACGGTTTATGAACTCGCCCGCTGGCGCAACGAAAACCAGCCCGGCGGCGGCCAAGGCCCGGACGGCGTTGTCATCCCAGAGCGCGTCATCACCAAGCCGCCGAGCGCCGAACTGAAGCCCGGCCAGACCGACCAGGACACGCTGCCGCCCTATGACGTGCTGGACGCCATACTCAAGTGCCTGATCGAGGAGGAAATGTCGCTGGATGACATCGCCGCGGCGGGCCACGACGCGGATACGGCGGAAGCGGTCTGGCACATGCTGGACCGGGCCGAATACAAGCGCCGCCAGGCGCCGCCGGGGGTCAAGATCACCGAGCGCGCCTTCGGCCGCGACCGCCGTTATCCGCTGACCAACCGTTTCACAGGCAAGGTTTGAACCGGTGCCATGACGCTTATGATTCACGATACGCTGAGGGGCAAAAAGGTTAAGTTCAGGCCCCGCAAAAAGGGCGAGGTGCGCATCTACGTCTGCGGGCCGACGGTCTATGACCTGGCCCATATCGGCAACGCGCGGCCGGTGGTGGTGTTCGACGTCTTCACCCGGTTGCTCAGGCGGCTGTACCCGAAAGTCACCTACGTCCGCAACATCACCGATGTCGATGACAAGATAAACGCGGCGGCCAAGGAAACGGGCGAATCCATCCAGGCGATCACCGAACGGACGACGAAAATCTTCCACGACGACATGGCGGCGCTGGGCAACCTGCCGCCCGACGAAGAACCCAAGGCGACCGAACACATCGACGGCATGAAAGACTTGGTGGCCAAGCTGATCGAAAGCGGCCACGCCTACGAAGGCACGGGCGAGGCCGAGGGCCACGTTCTTTTCAGTGTGCCGTCCATGGGCGATGATTACGGGAAATTGTCGAAGCTGAAGCGCGACGAACTGGTGGCCGGGGCCCGGGTCGAGGCCGCGCCTTACAAGCAGGACCCCGCCGATTTCATTTTGTGGAAGCCGTCACCCATCGAGGACGACCTGCCCGGATGGGACAGCCCCTGGGGAAGGGGGAGGCCCGGCTGGCACCTGGAATGCTCGGTGATGAGCGAGAAGTTCCTCGGCCCCGAATTCGACATCCACGGCGGCGGCCAGGACCTGATCTTCCCCCACCACGAGAACGAGATCGCGCAGTCGACCTGCACCGGCGGCGGGAAAGACGGGGGCTTCGCCAAATACTGGATGCACAACGGGTATTTGATGGCCGAGGGCGAGAAGATGTCGAAAAGCCTCGGCAACTTCTACACCGTGCATGAACTGCTCGACGAATTCCCCGGCGAAGCGATCAGATTGGCGCTCTTGAAGACTCATTACCGCCAGCCGCTGGACTTCACCAAGGACGGGCTGGCCGAGGCGAAGCGGGAGCTGGATGGGTTTTACGGGGCGCTTCGTAAAGTAACCGATGTAAGGGCATTACCTTCCGAGCCAAGTCCTGCAAGTAAGGTTGGCCTACTGGATGACCTAAATACACCCCTTGCTATCAGTCATTTACACCGTTGCCTCAAGCTCCTGAATGAAGCCAATGACGAAGGCTCTAAAGTTGCAGCGAAGACGAACCTTTTGTCGTCCGCAGAATTGCTAGGCCTGCTTGGGCAGGACCCGGAAGCCTGGTTCAAGGGCGAGGCTTCCGAAGGCGGGTTGGACGCCGCCGCCATCGACGCCCTGATCGCCGAGCGCGGCCGGGCCCGCGAGAACAAGGACTTCAAGCGCGGCGACGAAATTCGGGATGAACTGGAAAAGAACGGCGTGCTTTTGGAGGACGGCGCCCAAGGCACCACCTGGAAGCGCAAGTAGGCCGTCTACCGGCAAATGCCTTGAAGCGCCCGCCACTGGGCAACCGTGAGCGCCGGGCGCCGGCGGAATCGCGTAAATCCTTGAGCCACGGGCGCAAATTCGGCATTCTCCCGCGTTCCACCCACTGACCGGATTGAATTTCGATGGACGACAAGCGCGTTTATCTGTTCGACACCACGCTCCGCGACGGTGCCCAGACCCAGGGCGTCGATTTCAACCCCGCCGACAAGGAGTTGATCGCCAAGGAGCTCGACGCCATCGGCATCGATTACATCGAAGGCGGCTGGCCCGGGGCCAACCCCACCGACGACGCCTTTTTCAAGGACCCGCCGGAATTGAAGCGCTCCTGCCTGACGGCGTTCGGGATGACGCGCCGGGCCGGACGCAGCGCCGACAACGACCCCGGCCTGACGGCGCTTCTGTCCGCCGGGACGAAGGCGGTGTGCATGGTCGGCAAGACCTGGGATTTCCACGTCAAGGTGGCGCTCGACATCGAGCCGGAGGAAAACATCGCCATGATCCGCGACAGCGTCGCCCTGGCGGCGGAAAAGGCGCAAGAAGTGATCTTCGACGCCGAGCATTTCTTCGACGGCTACAAGGCCAACCCGGATTTCGCCGTCGACTGCCTGAAGGCGGCCCTGGACGCCGGCGCCCGGTGGATCGTGCTGTGCGACACCAACGGCGGCACGCTGCCGCACGAGGCCGAGGACATCATCGGCGAGGTGGTTAAGCATATCCCCGGCGACCATCTCGGCATCCACGCCCACGACGACACCGGCAACGCCGTCGCCATCTCGCTGGCCGCCGTGCGCGCCGGGGCGCGCCACGTGCAGGGGTCCCTGAACGGCCTCGGCGAACGCTGCGGCAACGTCAACCTGATCACCGTCATCCCGTCGCTGGTCCTGAAGATGGGCTACGAGACCGGCGTCACCGGGGACGACATGGGCAGGCTGACGCATCTCAGCCGGCTTGTCGACGAACGCCTCAACCGGGCCCCCAACCGGGGCGCCCCCTATGTCGGCGAATCCGCCTTCGCGCACAAGGGCGGGCTGCATGTCTCGGCGGTGGAAAAAGACCCCTCGACCTATGAGCACGTGGACCCGGAAAAGATCGGCAACCGGCGCCATGTGGTGGTCTCGAACCAGTCGGGGCGGTCCAACATCCTGGCCCGGTTCCGCGAAATCGGGATCGAGATCGACGCCAAGGACGAAAAGGTCACCCGGCTGGTGGAACAGGTCAAGGAACGGGAATTCGACGGCTACGCCTATGACGGCGCCGAAGCCAGCTTCGAGCTTCTGGCCCGGCGCGCCTTGGGCACGGTGCCCGATTTCTTCCACTGCACCAGCTTTAGGGTGCTCGACGAAAGGCGCTGGAACGCCAAGGGCGAACTGGTCACCTTTTCCGAGGCGACGGTGAAGCTGGATGTCGGCGACGAGCAGCACATGACCGTGGCCGAGGGCAACGGGCCGGTCAACGCGCTCGACGCGGCGCTGCGCAAGGTACTGACGCCCATCTACCCGCAGCTCCGGGACCTGCGCCTGGTCGATTACAAGGTCCGCATCCTGACCCCCGGCGACGGCACCCGCGCCATCACCCGGGTGATGATCGAATCGGCGGACAAGGACGGCGATCACTGGTCGACGGTGGGCGTTTCCGCCAACATCATCGACGCCTCCTATAACGCGCTCCGCGACTCGATCATCTACAAGCTGTTCCGGGACGGGGCCGAAGAAAAACACAACTCGGGCTGATGGCCGGAGACGGCGCCCCCGAGACCCCAGCGCCCGGCGGCGACGCCCCGGGCCCGGTTATCGTCCTGGTGGAGCCGCAACTGGGCGAGAACATCGGCATGGCCGCCCGCGCCATGCTCAATTGCCGACTGACGGAGCTTCGCCTGGTCAAGCCCCGCGACGGCTGGCCCAGCCCAGAGGCCACGGCCGCCGCCGCCGGCGCCGACAGGGTGGTCGGAGGGGCAAGTGTATATGATTCCACAGCCGACGCCGTTTCAGACCTGGAACGCGTCTTCGCCACCACGGCCCGGGCCCGCGACATGACGCAGCGCATCCTCACGCCCCGCCAGGCGGGCGCCGAAATCCGCGACTTCATGGCCGGCGGCAGATCGGGGGGCCAAGGGGACATCAGGGCCGGGGTGCTGTTCGGGGGCGAGGCCAAGGGCCTCAAGAACGACGACCTGGCGCTTTGCGACGCCGTGGTGATGGCGCCGGTGAACCCGGCCTTCAGTTCGCTCAACCTGGCGCAGGCGGTGTTCTGCATCGGCTATGAATGGCTGTTGGCCGGGCCCGGAAACGGGGAAGATGGCGGCGGCGGCAGGCTGGCAATGGCGAAGGAAACCCGGCCCGCGAACAAGGCCGAACTGCAAAGGCTGTTCGAGCACCTGGAGGAGGAGTTGGACGCGTCGGGCTTCCTGCACGTGAAGGAAAAGCGCCCGGTGATGGTCCGCAACATCCGCAACATGCTGCAACGGGCCCATCTGACCGAACAGGAGGTACGCACCCTTCGCGGCATCATCGCCAGCCTGTCGGGGAGGCGCGGTACGTAACTTCCTAAATCCGCGTCGACAGCCAGATGGCGAGCCGCGAACCGGCCCTGATCAGCCCCGTCAGCGCCTCGTAGCCGGGCGCCTCGCGGGCGCCTAAGTCGAGGCTGGTTTGCTTGTGCCCGGCCTCTTCGAGGCGGAATTCATCGAGCCGGTCGCGGAGCTTCTTCTCGCCCCCCTCGGCGTCCAGGCGCGCGACCTGTCCGGCGTAATGTTCGTCGATGACCTCCTCGACGGCGGCCGTGCACGCATGCGCCGCCTTTTCCCCCAGCAGCGCCGTGCCGGCGCCCAAGGCGAACCCGGCGGCGTGCCACAGCGGCAGCAGCGCCGTCGGCCGCACCCGGCGTTCGGGTATGAGCTTGTTGAAGGCGTCGAGATGGCGGCGTTCCTGTTCGGCCATGCGCTCGATGGCGCGGCCGCAGGCGCTGCGGCCGAGGACGCTGAGCTGGCCTTCGTAGATTCTGACGGCGCCGTATTCGCCGGCCTGGTCGACGCGGATCATGCGCTCGATCATCTCCGCCTTCGACGGATCGCCGGGCAGCCGCTTCGGCTTTTTCGCTTTTGGTTTATTCGTTTTTGGTTTTTTGGTTTTTTTGGCCTTGCTCATGGCTGCCTCCGGATCTTCTCCGCGCCCCAGAACGACCCCACCGCCAGGGCCAGCGACGCCGCCACATTGTAGGTGGCCATGGACACCCCGAACAGGGTCCAGTCGACCTCGTCGCAGGCCTTGACCGGCCGGGCCTCGGTCAGCAGGCGGCGCAGCGCCTCCACGGTTTCGGGTTCCGGGTCGCCGGCGGCGACGCCGCACGAAGCTATGGACCGCCACCAGTGCTGCTCGACGCCGACGTGATAAAAGGCGATTTCGGCCCCGGCCAGGAACGCCATACCGGCGCCGATCACGGCCCACGCCTTTGGCCGCGGCCCCGGCGCCAACAGCGCCGCGACCGCCAATGTCCCGGCCACGGCATAGGGGATGCGCTGATAAAGGCAAAGGATGCAGGGCTCGATGCCGAACGCCAGCTCGGCCGTATAGGCGGTAATGAGGGCGCCGACGCTGGCGGCCAGAATGGCGAACGGGACCAGCCGGGGCCAGTCCATGCGGGCGGAATCAATCATCATAGCTATTCTTAAAATAAGAACTTTACGGCGGCGAAGCCACCCAGCAGCAGGGCGCAGAACAACCAGAACAGCAACGCCAGGCGTTTTTCGATGAACTCCCGGATCGGTTCCCCGAAATGCCACAAAAGCCCGGCGACGATGAAGAACCGGAGCCCCCGGGCGGCCACCGAGGCGACGGTGAAGATGAAGATATCAAGCGCCGTGACCCCGGATAGGATGGTGATGACCTTGTATGGAAACGGCGTCACTCCGGCGGTGAAGACGGCCCAGGCGCCCCAGTCGTTGTACTTGTCCTGGAACTCGGCGAATTTCGGCCCGTATCCATAGAACTCCAGCACCGGCTTGCCGATTTCCTCGAACAGGAAGATGCCGATGGCGTAACCCAGAAGCCCGCCCAGGACCGACGCCACGGTGCACACGAAGGCGATGCGGAAGGCCTTTTCGCGCGCCGCCAGCACCATCGGAATCATCAAAATGTCCGGTGGGATCGGAAACACCGAGCTTTCGATGAACGACACCCCGGCCAGCGCCGCCACCGCGTGGCGGTGTTGGGCCAGGTCCATGGTCCAGTCGTAAAGGCGTCGCAGCAAGAGTCGGTTCCCCTTTCCGCCGCTCCGGCAGCCGGAGCGGACGCGGGCTGTTTAGCAGGGGAAGGGGGGTGCGGGCAAACACGGGATTTAAACGGAATCGGGCGTGTTGACGGGCCTTGCCCCGGGGCTATGATGTGCCGCCTGACGGCGGATCAGACGCCCACGTCAAACGCCCATGGGCCCCTGTGGCGGAATTGGTAGACGCGCCGGATTCAAAATCCGGTTCCGGCAACGGAGTGCGAGTTCGAGTCTCGCTGGGGGCACCACCCTTCGCCCCGCGGGCTCGCCAACTCCGCCGAAGCAGCCGCTTCGGCTGCGAAGGCCGGGCGGGTGGCGGGCCAGCTACCGCCAAACGCGCCCCAGGACTTCCCTAAGGCCCTGATAACGCTCGGCCCGGGTCTTCAGCAACGTCACCCCGCCGCCTTAACCCTTCTTACCCTGGTGATTCCGGTGCCGTGGCGCTCATCGATGCGCTCCAGCACTTCGGCCAGCGTATGGGTGGCGACCATCATGCCGAAACTGGACGCGTGCAGGAAGGCGCCGGAGCCCAGGTAAAAGCCGACGTGGCCGGGAAAGAACAGGATATCGCCGGGCCGCAAATCGGAAACGTCTTCGGGCACCTCGATATCCTCGCCGACGGCGTCCGCCTGCTGGTCGGAATCGCGGGGCACCGAAATCCCGGCCGCCGCCAGCGGCACCTGCACCAGCCCCGAACAGTCGATGCCGAGGCCGCCGCGCCCGCCCCACAGGTACGGCACGCGGGTGAATATCTGCGCCGTGGCGATGAAATCGGTCCGCGTCTCGCCTACGGGCGCCAGGTGACTCCTGAACATCCAGCCGCCGGAGGCGAGGCGGGCGTAATCGCCTTCTTCATTGTCGAGGGAAACACAGGACCTCATCGACACCGACATCATCGCCGGGTATTCGCCCTTCGGGTCCGGGAACACCAGGGACCGCACCGCCGTCACCCAGTGGGTCGGTTGGGCCAGGTTGTCGTAAAGGTCAGCCGCCGCCACGTAGCCGACATAGCCGTCGTGGCCGCATTGGCCCCAGGCCCAACCCTGGGATTCGTCATAGACGGTGAACGCCTCGCCGAACAGAAGCTCGCTTGCCTGCAATACGCCCTCAACCGAATTCGCCGTGACCGGCTTGGTCATCACCGCCGATTGGGCGGCGCCCAGGCGGCGTTCACGGCCGGCGACGAAGGATTCCGATTGGACCTTGCCTTCCAGGAAGTCGGCGGCGATGTCGCCGCGGTAGGGATGGGTTCTGGGGTCCAGGGGGGGTTCGGGGGGGTCAGCGGGGCTCATGGGGCTCTCCTCAATCCTGGCTCTTTTTCGATCCGAGGTTGAGCGGCGGCGTATGATCCTTTAATAAAACGCATCCTGGGCGCCAAAACGGAAAAAACGACGGCGCCCAAAAACCTTGGAGAGCGTTCCTTGGATAAACTCGTATTCACCGTGCATGAATTCATGGCCGTCATGGGTAGCATGGATGAGAAACTCGCCGGCAAAAAAGCGCCCGAGGGTTCGGTTTACAACGAATGGCACGAACAATGGAAGGTGTTGGATGAACGGCTCGAGGAACTGGACCCCATGCCCCGGGCCGACATGCTGTTCGACGGCAAGGTAACCATCAACGCCATCACCGAGCCGCAGCTCAAAGAGGTGATCGGCGTCGTCGAAAGCCAGATCGCCATGCACGAAAAGCTGATCGCCGACGGCGACGAGGACGCCGACCCCGAGGACCTGGAAGTCTGGCAGGCGCGGCTCAAGGACCTGACCGGGCTTCTGGGCTCCAACGACTGGCGCGAAGCCGACATCTGAACGCCTCTCCGCCGCCGTTTCCTAGAGCGTTTCAGAAATCCCCCTTCGAGACGGACCTTCGGTCCTCCTCAGGGTGAAGCATTAGTATTGTAATTCCTCATCCTGAGCAGCGAGCGCAAGCGAGCGTGTCGAAGCCTCATCCTGAGGAGCCGGCCAGCGGACGGCGTCTCGAAGCC